>NZ_JAVRHI010000547.1:0-28203 GCF_034105845.1 Streptomyces sp. CRN 30
ACGCGCGTGCGCGGCACGCCGCGGTCGCGCACGAACCGACCCACCCCGGCGCCGGAGAGGCGACCCGCTGTCGAGCCGTCACGGCCACCCGCTGTGGCCGGCCAGGTCGCCCGTCCCGCGCGCTCAGCCCGTCGCCGGGACGGCCACCTCACGCCGGGGCCCGCCGAGCACGACCTTGAGTGCCCCGGTGTCGGCGGCGCGGGCGAAGACGTCGTAGGCCTCCTCCATCCTGTCCAACGGGAAGGTGTGCGTGACCAGTCGCGTGGTGGGCAGCCGGCCCGCCGCCGCCATCCGCAGCAGGGTGGGCGTGGTACGGGTGTCGACCAGGCCGGTGGTGATGGTCACGTTCCTGATCCACAGATCTTCCAGGTGCAGGGTCGCTGGCCCGCCGTGCACGCCTACGTTGGCGACGTGACCGCCGGGCCGCACCATGCGGGCACACATCTCGAAGGTCTCCGGAACACCCACCGCCTCGATGGTGACGTCCGCGCCGAGGCCGTCGGTGAGGTCGGCGACCAGTTGCCCGGGCGTCTCCCGCGCGTCGGCCACGGCGTCGGCGCCGAACTCGCGGGCGGCGCGCAGCCGGGACGGGTCCACGTCGACGGCGACGATCCGCTCGGGAGCGAACAGCCTCGCCGTGGCGACGGCGGCGAGGCCGACGGGGCCCGCCCCCACGACGACGACCGTGTCGCCGGGACGGACACGCCCGTTGAGCACGCCGACCTCGTAGGCGGTCGGGAAGATGTCCGCCAGGAGGACGGCGTCCTCGCTCGTGACCGTGGCGGGCAGCGGGTGCACGGAGAGGTCGGCGAACGGGACCCGGACGTACTCGGCCTGTGTCCCGTCGATCGTGTGTCCGAGGATCCAGCCGCCCCCGCCGAGGCACTGGCCGTACATGCTCTCGCGGCAGTAGCGGCACCGTCCGCACGCGCTGATGCAGGAGACGAGGACCCGGTCGCCGGGGCGTACGGTGCGTACGTCGCCGCCCACTTCGACGATCTCGCCGACCGCCTCGTGCCCGAGGACGGTCCCGGGACGCACCTCGGGAACATCTCCCTTCAGGATGTGCAGGTCCGTACCGCAGACGGTGACGGCGCCGACGCGTACGACTGCGTCGGTGGGGTCTTTGACGTGCGGGTCGGGGACTTCCTCCCAGGCGGAGTGCCCGGGTCCGTGGAACACGTGAGCCTTCATCTCGCGGCCTCGCCTTCTCGTCGTTCGCCGCAGGTTTCGGGGAAGTGCCTCGCCCGTCCAGCTTGTCGGCGCCACCGGGACCCCGCTTGGGCCGGTCGGCCCCATTGACGTAAAGGTTCCGGCGCCCCAGGGTCCGTACGGTCCCGCCCGTGCGAGGAAAGAAGGCGAACCGCCATGGAACAGGTTGTCCTGCGCGAACCCGACGCGGCCGTCCGGCACGGCGCCGCCGCCGACTGGGCCGCCGCCGAGGCCCGGCTGCGCGGCCTGCCGTTGCGCTACGCGCCGGGCGAGCCGAGCGAGCGTCGGACCGCGCCTGAGGGACGCGGCGGGACACTGACCGTGGTCGGCACAGGCAGTGCGCGGGATCAGGACGGTGCTGCCGGGACCGAGTTCGCGCTGCGTGTCGTCAGCGCTTCGGCGGGTCCGGTGGTGGTCGTGCCGTGCCGCTCACGCCCGGCGCCCGCGGACGGGGAGGTGACGCTCGGCGTCGATGCCCGGGCTCCGGCGGGCGCGGCTGTCGCGTTCGCGTTCAACACCGCACGTTCGCGTCGCGCGCGGCTGCGTGCGGTGCACGCGTGGTCGCTGCCCCGCGAGGCAGCCGTGCTGCCGTTCGCCGTACCGGAGGAGGACCGGGGCGGCTGGGAGGACCAGGAGGTGCAGTTGCTCGCCGACGCGCTGCGACCGTGGCGGGAGCGGTACCCGGAGGTCCGCGCGGTGCCGGACGTGGTGCTGTTCACACCGGTCGAGGCGCTGACCCGCCGGTGCGGGACCAGCGCGCTGCTGGTGGTGGGGCGACCGTCCGGAAAGCCCGTGGGGAGGGTGGCACGGGCCCTGGTACGGGCCGCGCGTTGTCCCGTCGCCGTCGTTCCCTCCCCGGCTCCACGGTAGGCCAGGAGCACGGGCCGCGGCGCGCGGCGACCGGTCCGGAAGACCCGCGGGGCCCGTGACACAGGCCCGGACCGGCCGCGCGTTGTCCCGTCGCCGTCGTTCCCTCCCCGGCTCCACCGTGGGCCAGGAGCACGGGCCGCGGCGCGCGACGACCGGTCCGGAAGACCCACGGGGCCGGCGACACGGGCCCCGGTGAGGGCCGCGGTGAGCCTCCGGCGCCGGCCCTGGCCGGTGCCGGAGGCTCCCTCCCCCTCGGTGTCGGTCCGATGCTCGCGCACTCACGGATCGCCCGGCGCTGCGGCGATCTCCTTCGCCAGGTCCGCGGCCCACGCCTCGATCGCGGGGAAGTCGCGGAAGTCGCCGCCCTTGCCGTTGCGGAGGATCACGCGGGCCAGCCGGCCCCGCGCGCCCTCCCGCAGACAGCCGCCGAAGGTGACGTGTCCGACGACATCGAGATGGGCCATGTCCCGCCGCACGCCGCGTACGGGCGGGACGTCCCGTTCGGCGGCCGAGGCGTCCAGCGGTCCGCTGCTGAAGAACCAGACCGGACGGACGGCCAGGGCACGCCGGTTCCGGCGTACGAAGCGCCGGGCGTCCTTGTGCCAGCGGCCGGCGTAGAGCGCGCCGCCGACGACCACGGCGTCGTACGGCGTGACGTCGCGCACCGACGGAGCGGGCAGCGCTTCGGCCGTGACGCCGTGTTCCCGCAGGGTCCGGGCGACGGCCTCGGCGATCTCCCCGGTGGAGCCGTTGGTCGTCCCGTAGGCGACCAGCGCGGTGACCGGCATCGTGTCTCCCCTCTCCCGTCTCCGTCAGAGCTTGCGCAGCCAGTCGTCGGCCACGCCGTGCACCGCCTGCTCACCCTGCTCGAACCGGGCGTCGTCGAAGCGGTAGGTGAGCTTGTCGACGACGTCGACGACCCCGTCGAGCTGCCGGGTCATGGAGACGGCTATCTCGGCCTCGCTCCTGCGTTCCGTCTGCCCGTGCAGGGTGACGACGCCCTCGGTCACGGCGACGTCGATGCCGCTCGGCGCCAGCCACAGGGCCCGCACCAGGACCTCTTCGATCACCGTGCGGCGGATCTCGTCGTCGGGGCGGAGGAAGACGGTGAGCAGGTCGCGGCGGGTGACGATGCCGACCAACCGGTCCTCCTCGTCCAGGACCGGCAGGCGTTCCACCCGGTGCCGGGCCATGGTGCGGGCGGCCTCCACGATGGTGTCCTCGGCGTGCGCGGTGACGGCCGGCTCGGTCATCAGCTGGCCCGCGGTCCTGGCGGTGGCCTTGGCCGCCTGCTTGCGGGCGGCGGGCCGCAGCGCCACGAGGCTCAACCGCCGTCGCGGCCGGTACGGCTCGGGCGTCCCGGCCTGGTGCATCATCAGGTCCGTCTCGGAGACGACGCCGATGACGTGCTCGTCCTCGTCGACGACGGGCAGCCCGCTGACACGGTGCTCGGCGAGCAGCCGCGCGACCTCCTTGAACGGGGTGCCGTGGCGGGCCCGGACGACGTCGGTGGTCATCACGGAACCGATCTTGTCGTGCTTCATCGCTCTGCCTCCTCGGTGGAGTCGGCGTGGATACGAGGGACGCCGCCCGGCGGACCCGCGGCGGGTCCGCCGGGCGGGCGCGGTGCCGGTCAGCGCAGCCAGCGGTGGTCGCGGACGAACGGGAGCCGGGCCCAGAGCCGGCCCAGGCCGAGCGCGTCGCCGGCCGCGAACGCCGCCAGGACGATCAGGACGGCGGCGTAGACGAGGTGGTAGTCGGCGAACGGGTTCGTCGACATGCTCGGGGAGCCGTCCGAGAGGTGCTTGGCCGGCGGCCACTCGGCGATCCACATCAGCGCCATCATCACGGTCCCGGCGAGGGCCGCGAACCGCAGCGCCACCCCGGCCGTCAGGGCGAGTCCGATGCCGAGCAGGCCGAGCATGAACAGCCAGTCGGCCCAGGTGTCCCCGGCCCACTCGTGGAACGTGGACTCCATCGGCCCCACGGCCACGGAGCCGAGGAAGCCCTGTGTCGGGGAGCCGCCGTCGATCCAGCCCTTGCCGGACGGGGTGGCGTAGCCGAAGCCGAACGTCTTGTCGAGGAACGCCCACAGGAAGACGAACCCCATGAGCAGGCGCGTGGACCCCAGGGCCAGGGCGCGCGCGGTGAGGGTGCCGGTGCGCTCCGACACGGCGGAACCGGAGGCCGCGTCACCCCGGTGCCCGCGGAACGACGGCAGGCGGAGGCCGGTGCCCCGGTGCGGATGCTCGTGCACAGCCATGACGGTGATTCCTTCCAACAGTCCGTCGGTACCTGACGAGACCACCTTGCTCGCGTTCCGCCGGACGGCGCCGGGTGCCGAAGGTCCGCGGCCGTAGGGCCGAACGGCGCTCCTTGCGTGAGCTTCCCGTCCCGGCGGGGTCCCCCGGACCCGAACCGGGCCGTACGACACCTCCCGGGGGCCCTACGGCCCCTCGGCGCCGGCTCCGGTCGGCACGAGGGTGGGGGAAAGGGTCGCCGACCGGCCCGCCCGGCGACCGGTTACGGGGTGGGAGGGAGCTGTGATGAGTCCCCTGGTGCTCGACGTACGCCTCCTGGAACGGCTGGTGGCCGCGGCCGTCGCCGCCCCGTCCCTGCACAACAGCCAGCCCTGGCGCTTCACCGTGAACGTGGCGGAACGCACCGTTCGGCTGTGCGCCGAGCCGGACCGCGGGCTGCGGCACAGCGATCCCACCGGCCGTGCGGTCCACGTCTCCGCGGGCTGCGCGCTCCTCAATCTGCGGATCGCGGCGATCCGTAGCGGCTGGGAGCCGGTGACCCGGCTGCTGCCCTGTCCGGACCGGCCGGAACTGCTCGCCACGGTCCGGCTGGCCGACGCGCTCAGGTCTCCGGCGGCGCCCTGGCTCTACGAAGCCCTGTGGCGACGGCACAGTTGCCGTCTGCCCTTCTCCGACCGGCCGTTGCCCGCCGCCCTGCGCGTCGAGCTGGCCGAGGCCGCGCACGTGGAGGGGGCCGCGCTGTTCCTTCCCGGGCCCGAGGAGACCGGTCGGTTGCTGAGGCTCACGTGGGACGCCGAGCGCCGCAACCGGCTGGACGCAGACCGGGCCACGGAGAGCCGCCGGTGGCTGCGGGAGGCCGGCTCATCGGGGCGCGGCATACCGCCGACGGCGGTGGGACCGCAGGACTTCCAGGACCGGCTGCCGATGCGGGACTTCGGGGCGCACCGCCGGCCCGCCGTGCTGCCGGCCACGCGCTTCGAGCGGCGCCCGCAGCTCGCGCTGCTGACCACCGCCCATGACCGGCGGACGGACTGGCTGCGCGCCGGTGCGGCGCTGGAACGGGTGCTGCTGGTGGCCACCGCCCACGACGTACGCGGCTCACTTCTGCACCAGGCCCTTGAATGGGACGACCTGCGGCACGAACTCGGTTACGTCACGGGCCGCGCGCACGATCACGCGCACATGGTGATACGGCTGGGGTACGGTCCGGAAGGTCCCGCCACACCGCGCCGCGGCGTCCACGAGGCCATGACGACGTGCGGGGACGGCTGCCGGGCGGTCCCGTCCGAAGCGCTGCCGCGAGGTCCGGCCCACCGGACGGACCTCCGGGGCCACGGCTGACCGGGCACGCCGGATACCGGGTGCCACCTCGCGCCGGGTCGCCGCGCGCGGCTACGGGGGCAGACCGCGGCGGACGGCTCCGGCGGCCCGCCGGACCGGCCGTGGTTTCCGGCGCTGGAAGGAGGTGAGCTGCCAGGGCACGCTGATGACCATGCCGGCGGGCACGGACGTGGTCGACGACCGGTCGGGTGTTCTCCTGGCCGGACCCCTCGCCGGAGAGGCCGGGGGCCGCCGGAGAGGCCGGGGGCCGGGGCCGCACCGGTCGGGCCGGCGGTTCGGACAGCGGTACGACGGCTCAGGTCAGGCATTCGGTACGACGGCTCAGGCGTGCGGTACGACGGCGACCGGGCAGCGGACGTGGTGCAGGACGGCGTGGGTGATCGGACCGACGTGGGAGCCGGGTATGCCCGCGCCGGTGCGCCGCCCGACGACCACGAGTCCGGCGTCGCCCGCCGCGTCCACCAGCGCCCCGGCCGCCCTGCCCGACACCACCGTCTCGCTCACGGGCACCGTCGGGTACTTCTCGCCCCACGGCCGGACCGCGGCCACCACCGCCCTTTCCTGTGCGGCGAGTTGCCGCGGGCCGCTCACCGGGAGCTGCGGTGCGGCGGGTGCGACCGTGAGCGTGGCGTCGGAGGCGGGCTGCGGCGGTGCCTTGAAGGCGTGCACCACCCGCAGCCCCGTGCTCCGCCGCCGGGCCGCGTCGAAGGCGAACTCGATCAGTTCGTCACAGGGGCGTCCGATGTCGAGACCGAGGACGACCTGACGGTAGGGGGTCGCCGGTATCTCCTCGGGGGCGACGCCGTCGGCCGGCGGCAGATGCTCGTCCGCGGCGTCCTGTCCCGCCCGGACCAGCACCACGGGCCGGGGGAACCGGGCCACCGCGCGCTGGGAGACGGAACCGGTCACGAAGCCGCCGATGGCGCTCAGTCCGAGCGACCCGAGCACCAGCGGTTCCGACTCCGCCGCGGCGGCGATCAGGGCGTCGACCGTCGCGCCCCGCACGAGCCGGTCGGTGACCGGCACGTCCCCGTGGGCCCGCCGCACGCTGTCCACGGCCTCCCGCAGCAACGCCGCGGCCCAGCCGTGTTCCGTGAAGTCCAGCGGGACGTAGGGCGACGGTTGCGGATGCGGGCGCCAGGCGTGGACGATCTCCAGTCCGGTGCCCCGGCGCCGCGCCTCGCGGGCTGCCCAGTGAGCGGCCGCCAGCGCGGCGGGCGATCCGTCGACGCCGACGGTGACGTTGTGCGGCATGAAGTGTCCCTTCCGAGAACGGTCCGCGGCCACGGTCGGCCTGTGGCCAGCGTGCTCCCGTCGGACGCCGAAGCACAGGGGCCGTACGGCCCCACACCGCCGGTGGGTCATCCGGTTGCGGGGGGCCGCTACCGCCGTTCCCAGCCGGACGCGCCCACGACCGTGCGGGAACGGACCCGAAGGGCGAGGCGCCGGGCCCGGTGCGCGACGGCCGCCCGCACCCGGCGCACGACCCGGCCCGACCGCGACGGATTGCACCGGTACCCCTGTCCGCACGGAGCCGGACGCGGACACGACCGGACACCGTGTCCGGCCACGCAGGCCGGGCGCGGACCCCCTCGCGTCGCACCTCCACACCGGGGTACGGGGACTGACGGGACAGCACCGGTTCCGTCGGCGGACCGTGGTGTTCCCGTAGGGCCGCCGACCCGTCCAGCACCCTCGGCGGAGGGCGTCCGCCGTACGTGCGTGTCGCGGCCCGCCCGGGAGCGCCGGGCCGGGACGTCCCGTACGGCCACCGGCCAGGGTCCGAGCGAACCGCTGCCTGCCCATCGCCGCGCCTCGCCCGCTCGATACGTGCCGCGGGTCCGGCCCGACCGTCGTGCCGACGGCCGGGGTGCGGTTCCGGGACTGTCGGCCCTCTGGGAACCGGCTCTCCGGCCCCTGCCCTTCCCGGCACGCGGCTGCCACTGTCGAAGGGCAGGACGAGTTGCGCGGCGAGGGGGGTGCCGGCCAATGTCCGGAGCCAGGTGCGCGAGGAAACGGCTGTGGCGGTGGCGGGCCAACCCGCTGCGGCGGCCCGTGGACGTCGTCGAGGGCTGGGTCCTCCTGGTGGCGTGGCTGGTCGCCACGGTCGGCGGGGTGCTGGCCGGCCTGGTGACCACCGGCTTCGCCGACGACGTATTCGCCGAGCAGCGTGCCGAACGGCTGCCGCTGCGCGCCGTGTTGCTCACCGGCACCCCGCAGCGCACGACGGCCGCCGACAGCGACGGCCGGACCGTGGCGAAGGTCCGCTGGACGGCGTCCGACGGCACGGTCCGCACCGGGGACACCCTGGTGCCCGGCGGGCTGTCGTCGGGAACGACGGTCACGGTGTGGCAGGACACCCGCGGTGCGCTGGTTCCCGAGCCGACCCGTGGCGCGGAGGCGGCGGTGGAGGCGGCCGTCTTCGGCGTCGCGGCCGGGCTGGGGTTCTCGGGCGTGGCCGTCGCGGCGGCGTTCGCCGGACGCGGCGGGCTGGACCGCCACCGCATCGCGCTGTGGCACAGGGAGTGGGAGTCGGTCGGCCCCCGCTGGACCCAGCGGACGGGATGACGCCCCCGCTCCGGCCACGTGCCGGGCGAGGAGCCGACGACTGTGGACTGTGGGAGGACACCGCCATGAACTGTCGTCATTTTCATGTGGACGGCGTCGTACAGGGCGTCGGCTTCCGGCCGTTCGTGTACCGCACGGCGGCGGAACTCGGCCTGGACGGCTGGGTTGCCAACGTCGACGGCCATGTGGAGGGCGAGGTCACCGGCGCCGCGGTCGCCATCGAGGAGTTCGCGGACCGGTTGCGGACCTGTGCTCCGGCACTGGCCCGGGTGCGCCGGGTCCGGCTGGCCGACAGCCCGGCCGGGCCACCGTACGGACGAGGTTTCCATGTGCGGCGCAGCGCACCGGGCGGTGCCGCGCCCGGCCCCCGCGATCTGCCGCCCGACGCGGCGATCTGCGACGCCTGTCTGCGGGAGCTGTACGACCCGCACGACCGGCGCCACCGCTACCCGTTCATCAACTGCACCGACTGCGGCCCCCGCGCGACGATCATCGAGGACCTGCCGTACGACCGTGTCCGCACCACCATGCGTCGCTTCCCGCTCTGCGCGGCCTGCGCCGCCGAGTACCACGATCCCGGTGACCGGCGCTTCCACGCCGAGCCCGTGGCCTGCCCGGTCTGCGGACCGCGGCTCGCCTGGGAGCGGCTGCGCGAGGAGGACGCGCTGCGGGCGGCGGCCGAGACGGTGGACTCGGGCGGCATCGTCGCGCTGAAGGGGCTCGGCGGCTTCCAGCTGGTGTGCGACGCGACCGACGAGCGGGCCGTGGCGGAGCTGCGGCGCCGCAAAGACCGTCCGGCCAAGCCCCTCGCGGTGATGGTCCGTGACCTGGCGGGCGCCGCCCGGCTGGCCCGCGTCGGCGACGCCGAGCGCCGGGCCCTGACCTCGCCGGCACGCCCGGTGGTGCTTCTCGCCCGGCGTCCTCGCGGCAGGTCCCCGCTCGCGCCCGGAGTGCACCCGGGACTGTCGGACGTCGGTCTGTTCCTGCCCACCACCGGACTGCACCACCTCCTGCTCGACGAGGTCGGCCGGCCGCTCGTGGTCACCAGCGGCAATCGCTCCGGTGAGCCCATCGCCGTCGACGACGCCGAGGCCCGGACCGCGCTGTCGGGCATCGCGGACGGCTTCCTGACGCACGACCGGCCGATCCGGTCCCGCTACGACGACTCGGTGGTGCGGTTCGCCGGACGGTCCCGCGTCACGGTCCGCCGGGCCCGCGGGCTGGCGCCCGCCGCGCTGCCGCTGCCCGTCGGCGAGCCCGTCGCCGGTGTCGGGGCCCAGCTCAAGCACACCGTCACGCTGGCCGCCGCGGGCCGCGCCCATCTCGGGCCGCACACCGGTGACCTGGCCGACCTCGCCACGCACGAGGCGTTCCTGGCCGCCTACGACCAGCTGAGGCGGCTGACCGGCATCGAGCCGCGGATCCTCGCCCACGACCTCCACCCCGGCTACCTGTCGACCCAGTGGGCCCAGGCGCAGCCCCTGCCCCGTACCGCCGTGCAGCACCACCACGCCCACGTCGCGGCCTGCGCCGCCGAACACGGCGTACGCGGCCCGTTCCTCGGGGTGGCCTACGACGGACTCGGACTGGGCGACGACGGCACGCTGTGGGGCGGCGAGATACTCCTCGCCACGCTCCGCGGCTTCCGGCGCGTCGGCCGGTTCGCGACGGCGCCCCTGCCGGGCGGCGAGGCGGCGGTACGGCATCCGTGCCGCACGGCGCTCGGGCAGTTGCTCGGCGGGGAGCGGCTGGGCTGCCCGCCCCCGCCCGTGGAACTGTCGCGCCCCTTCACCGACCGGCTCGATCCGGGCGGTGTCGCCGCCGTACGGACGATGATCGACCGGGAGGTGAACTGCCCGCGTGCCTCCAGCGCCGGACGGCTCTTCGACACCGTGGCCGCGCTGCTCGGCATCGCGGACCGGATCACGTACGAGGGTGAGGCGGCCGTCCGCCTGGAGGCGGCGGCGGGCGACATCCACGCCGCGCCGCTGCCGCACCGTCTGGTGCGGGCGGACGGGCTGTGGGTCTACGACACCGTGCCGACGCTCACCGCTCTGCTGGCGCGGCTCCACGACGGCGAGCGCGTCGGCCCGCTGGCGGCGGCCTTCCATCTGACCCTCGCGATCGCCACCGCCGACCTGGTCGGGCGGGCCGTCTCCGAGGGGGGCCCGCGCACGGTGTGCCTGGGCGGGGGCTGCTTCGTCAACCGCCGGCTGCTCACCGAGACCAGGCGCCGCCTGCGCGCCCAGGGGCTGCGGGTGCTGGTGGGCGGCGAGGTACCGGTGGGCGACGGCGGCATCAGCTTCGGTCAGGCGGCCGTGGCGGCCGCCCGGATCACCGGGGAGAGGTGAGACATATGTGCCTGGGTGTGCCGGGACGGGTGATGGAAGTCCACGACGACGCCGGACTGCGCATGGCCACCGTCGACTTCGGCGGGGTACGGCGCGAGGTGTGCCTCGACTGCACGCCCGGGGCGGGCGTCGGCTCGTACGTCATCGTGCACGTCGGCTTCGCGATCACGACGGTGGACGAGGCCGAGGCGCTGCGCACGCTGACGGTGCTGCGCGCCATGGAGGGCGCGGTCGAGGGCGAGCTGGGTGAGTCCCTGCCGTGACGGCCGTGCGGTCCGTCGGGGTGTCCGGCCCGGCGGGCAGGGGCCGGTCGGCCCCTGCCCGGACGGGTGGGCGCGCGGGACGCTGGAAGTGGTGAAGCCGTCCGATCGCATCCAGCGAGGGGATTCTCATGACCACCGTCGCACCCACGGCCGTGCTCGACCGGGACGGCCTGGACTCGTTGATCCGCGCACTGGTGGCCCGGGGCCGTACCGTCATCGGTCCGACGGTGCGTGACGACGCGATCGTCCTCGCCGAACTGACCTCGGCGGCGCAGCTCCCCTTCGGCCGGGGTGTGGAGCTGGACGCCGGACGGTACCGGCTGGTCAGCCGGCCGGACGGGGCCGCCTTCGCGCACAGCGCCGGTCCGCGGTCGTTCAAGTCCTGGCTGCGTCCGCAGCGCGAGCGGCTGTGGAGCGCCGACCGGTCGCCCGAGGGGGGCGTCGTCTACACCCCGGAGCGGGACGAGGCGCCGTCGTACGCCTTTTTCGGCGTCCGCCCCTGCGACCTGCGGGCGATCGCGCTCCAGGACCGCGTTCTGACGGGCGGCCGCCACGAGGACACCGGCTACGCCAGGCGGCGCGGGCGTGCCCTGCTGATCGCCGCGGAGTGCACCGAGCCCGGGGCGACCTGCTTCTGCGTGTCCACCGGCGGCGGACCCGCGGCCGACGCGGGCTTCGACCTGGCGCTGACCGAGGTGGTGGACGACGCGGGACACCGCTTCCTCGTACGCGTCGGCAGCGACGAGGGCGCCGAACTGCTGGCGGCGGTCCCGCACCGGACGGCCGACCTGGTCACGGAGGCCACCGCGCTCGCCGCCGTGGACGCGGCCCGCGACCGGATGGGCCGCGCGCTGCCCCCGGTCGACCTGCGTGACCTGATGGGCGCGAGCCTGGACGCGGACCGCTGGGACGACATCGCGGCACGGTGCCTGACGTGCGGCAACTGCACGATGGTCTGCCCGACCTGTTTCTGCGTCACGACGGAGGAGGTCACCGACCTCACCGGTGACCACACCGAGCGCTGGCAGCACTGGGACTCCTGCTTCGACCTGGACTTCTCCCGTCTGCACGAGGGACCGGTCCGGTTCTCGACGAGCAGTCGGTACCGGCAGTGGCTCACCCACAAACTGTCCACCTGGCACGATCAGTTCGGCTCCTCGGGCTGTGTGGGCTGCGGACGGTGCGTCACCTGGTGCCCGCCCGGCATCGACATCACGGAGGAGGTCGCCGCGCTGGCGGCCGAACGGGAAGCCACGGACGGCGACGGAGGTGCCCGATGACCTGCCCGCCGCTCCCCCACCGGGTGGTCTCCCGGCGGGTCGAGACCACCGACACGGTCACCCTGCGGCTGGAGCCGGTCGGCGCACCACTGGCCGGCTTCGCTCCGGGGCAGTTCGCGATGGTGCACTGTTTCGGCCGGGGCGAGATCCCGCTCTCGGCCAGCTCCGTGCAGTCCACCGGCGGCCTCGCCCACACGGTCCGCGCGGTGGGCGCCGTCTCGGCGGGACTGTGCGACGCCCGCGTCGGGGACGTGCTCGGCGTGCGCGGCCCCTACGGAACCGGCTGGGAGCTGGAGCGGGCCCGCGGCCGCGACGTGGTGGTGGTCGCGGGCGGCATCGGGCTCGCCCCGCTCCGGCCCCTGATCCTGCGGGCCCTGGCCGAACCCACGGCATACGGCCGCGTCAGCGTCCTGGCCGGTGCCCGGACCCCCGGTGACCTGATCGACCGGGAGGCCACCGCCCGGCGCCCGACCGCGTACACCGGTGTGACCGTCGACCGGCCCGACGCCTCCTGGCGGGGACCCGTGGGGCTCGTCACCGCGCTCCTCGACCGGGCGCCGTTCGACCCGGACACCGCGTGGGCGTTCGTCTGCGGGCCCGAGCCGATGATCCGCGCCACGGCCCGCGACCTGGTGACACGCGGGATGCCCGCCGGGCACGTACGCGTGTCGCTGGAGCGGAACATGCGGTGCGCGACGGCGACGTGCGGGCACTGCCAGCTCGGCCCGGTGCTGCTGTGCCGGGACGGACCGGTCGTCGGCTGGGACCTGGCCGGCTCCCTGCTGTCGGTGAAGGAGTTGTGAGATGACACCGAACGGAACGGCGGCCGGTTCCGGCGCCGCCCCCACCCTGGCGGTGTTCAAGCTGGCCTCCTGCGACGGGTGCCAGCTCACCCTGCTCGACTGCGAGGACGAACTCCTCGCGCTCGCGGACAGGATGGAGATCGCGCACTTCCTGGAGGCGTCCAGTTCGGTGGGTCCCGGCCCGTACGACCTGGCACTCGTGGAAGGGTCGGTGACCACGACCGCCGACGCCGAACGGGTCCGCGCGATCCGCGCCGCCTCGCGCCGCCTGGTGACGATCGGGGCCTGCGCGACCGCCGGCGGCATCCAGGCACTGCGGAACTTCGCGGATGTCGCGGAGTACCGGCGCACGGTGTACGCCCGTCCCGAGTACGTCGCCACGCTCGCCGCCTCCACGCCCGTCTCCGCCCACGTGAAGGTCGACTTCGAACTGCGGGGCTGCCCCGTCGACCGGCGTCAGCTCCTGGAGGTCATCACCGCGTTCCTCGCCGGCCGCGAGCCCGCCGTGCCCGACCACAGCGTGTGCTTCGAGTGCAAACGGCGCGGTGTCGTCTGCGTGACCGTCGCCTGCGGGATTCCCTGCCTCGGGCCGGTCACCCACGCCGGGTGCGGAGCGCTGTGCCCCGCGTACCGGCGCGGCTGCTTCGGCTGCTTCGGCCCCGCCCGGTCGGTGAACCTGCCCGCGCTCGTCCCCCTGCTGCGCCGCGACGGCCTGGACGACGAGGCGGTCGGACGTCTCCTGCACACCTACAACGCCGCCGCCTTCGACGAGGAGACGCACCGATGACACACCGTGGCTCCCGCGTCCTGCGGGTCGGTTCGCTCTCCCGGGTCGAGGGCGAGGGCGCGCTGCGCCTGCGCGTCCGCGGCGGGCGGGTCACCGAGGCCCGGCTGGAGATCTACGAACCCCCGCGGTTCTTCGAGGCGTTCCTGCGCGGACGCGCGTACACCGAGCCGCCCGACATCACCGCCCGGGTCTGCGGTATCTGCCCGGTGGCCTACCAGATGAGCGCCTGCGCGGCGATCGAGGACGCCTGCGGGACCACCGTCGACCCGGCGGTCCGGGACCTGCGCCGGCTGCTGTACTGCGGGGAGTGGATCGAGAGCCACGCCCTGCACATCTACCTGCTGCACGCGCCGGACTTCCTCGGCCGGGCGAGCGCGATCGAACTGGCCCGCACGCACCGGGCGGACGTCGAACGGGGGCTGCGGCTGAAGAAGAGCGGCAACTCCCTGATGGAGCTGATCGGAGGCCGGGCGGTCCATCCGGTCAACGTCCGTCTCGGCGGCTTCCACCGGGTCCCGTCGCCGGGCGAGCTGCTCTCCGTACGCGAGGAACTGCGCGTGGCCCTGGACGACGCGTGGGAGACCGTGCGGTGGGTGGCCGGCTTCGAGTTCCCCGACGCGCGTACGGAGGCGGACCTGCTGGCGCTGGCCCGGCCCGACACGTACGCCATCGAGTCCGGCACCCCGGCCGTGCTGCGCGCCGACGGCACCACCGGCTCCTTCCCGGTCTCCGACTTCCCCGCGCACGTGGCCGAGACCCAGGTGCCGCACTCCACGGCTCTGCACGCGGCCCTCGACGGGCGCCCGCACCTGACCGGTCCCCTGGCCCGGTTCGCGATCGGCGGCCGACGGCTGTCGGCCGTCGCCGCGCAGGCGGCGGTCGAAGCCGGCCTGGGCGACCCCCGGTGGGGCGCCGTCTGCCGCAACCCGTACCGGTCGGTCCTGGTCCGGGCGGTGGAGACGGTGTACGCCGTGGAGGAGGCGCTGCGCCTGATCGACGTCTACGAGCCCCCGGCCCGCCCGTACACCGAGGTGGAGCCGGTCGCCGGGGTGGGCCACGGCGCCACCGAGGCACCGCGCGGGCTGCTCTACCACCGCTACGCGCTCGGCGCGGACGGCCTGGTGACGGACGCGGTGCTGGTGCCGCCCACCGCGCAGAACCAGGGCGCGATCGAGGACGACCTGCGCCGCGTCGCCCAGCGGGCCCTGGACGGCCCGCGCCCCCCGGACGACGACGAGCTGACCGCCCTGTGCGAGCGGGCGATCCGCAACCACGACCCGTGCATCTCGTGCTCCGCCCACTTCCTGGACCTGACGGTGGTGCGGACGCCGTGAAGTACCTGGACGAGTACCGCGATCCCGTGCTCGCCCGCCGGCTGCTGGCGGAACTGCGGCGCACGGCCACGCGCCCATGGCGGATCATGGAGGTGTGCGGCGGGCAGACCCACACCCTGGTCCGCCAGGGCATCGACGAACTGCTGCCGGCCGGTATGCGGATGATCCACGGTCCGGGCTGTCCGGTCTGTGTGACCTCGCTTCAGACCCTCGACCGGGCCATGGCGATCGCCGCCAGGCCCGGGGTGATCCTCACCAGCTTCGGCGACATGCTCCGGGTTCCCGGCACGGAGACGGACCTGCTGTCCCTGCGGGCGCGGGGCGCGGACGTCCGCGTGGTCTACGCGCCGATGGACGCTGTGCGGCTGGCGGCCAGGCATCCGGACCGGGAGGTGGTGTTCCTCGCCGTCGGCTTCGAGACGACGGCACCTGCCAACGCCACGGCCGTGCTGCACGCCCACCGGCTCGGCCTGACCAACTTCTCGGTGCTGGTCAGCCACGTCCTCGTACCGCCCGCCATGACCGCGCTCCTCGACGACCCGGACTGCGAGGTACAGGCGTTCCTCGCGGCGGGACACGTGTGCGCGGTGATGGGCTGGCGGGAGTACGAACCGATCGCCGCCGACCGCCGGGTGCCGATCGTCGTCACCGGCTTCGAACCGCTGGACCTGCTGGAGGGCCTGCTCATGGCCGTGCGGCAGTTGGAGTCGGGGCGCCACCAGGTGGAGAACCAGTACGCGCGGGCCGTGCGCCGCTCGGGCAACACCGAGGCGCAGGACGTCATCCGCACTGTCTTCCGGGTCACCGACCGGCCCTGGCGCGGCATCGGGACCCTGCCCGCCAGCGGGCTGCGACTCGCCGACGCGTACGCGCGCTACGACGCCGAGCGCCGCTTCGACCTGGCCGGCCTGCGCTCGGCCGAGGACGGGGAGTGCATCGCGGGTTCGGTCCTGACCGGCGCCCGGCTGCCCACCGACTGCGCCGCCTACGGCACCCGCTGCACACCCCGGCACCCCCTCGGCGCTCCCATGGTGTCGTCCGAGGGCACCTGTGCCGCGTTCTACGCCGCCGGACGCACCCGCGATTAGGAGCACACCATGACGACCGACTGTCCCGCCCCGCTCCACGAGGACGAGGTCGTGCTGCTCGGGCACGGCGCCGGCGGCCGGCTCACCGCCGACCTCCTGGACCACCTGATCCTGCCCGCGCTCGACGGTGTCCCCGGCCCGCTGGAGGACGCGGCGCTGCTGCCCGGCCAGGAGGAACTGGTGCTCAGCACCGACAGTTTCGTGGTGAGCCCCCTGTTCTTCCCCGGCGGTGACATCGGCTCGCTCGCCGTCCACGGCACCGTCAACGACCTCGCCATGCGCGGCGCCCGGCCGATCGCGCTGTCCGTCTCCCTGATCGTCGAGGAGGGCCTGCCGCTGTCCGTCCTGCGCGCGGTGGTCGGCTCGCTGGGCAAAGCCGCCCGCGCCGCCGGCGTGCCCGTGGTCACCGGGGACACCAAGGTCGTCGGGCGCGGTGCCGCCGACCGGCTGTTCATCAACACCACCGGCGTGGGACGACGGCGCGGCGCGCTGCGTCCCTCGGCGGCGCTGGCCCGCCCCGGGGACGCCGTCCTGCTGTCGGGACCGGTCGGGCTGCACGGCACGACGGTGCTCAGCACCCGTGAGGGGCTGGGGTTCGAGAGCGACATCGCCTCCGACAGCCGGCCGCTGCACCGGCTGGTGAGTGCCTTGACGCCGCTGGGCGGCGCCGTCCACGTACTGCGCGACCCGACCCGCGGCGGGCTGGCCGCCGCCCTCAACGAGATCGCCCGCGCCTCCTCGGTCGCCGTCGAGATCGAGGAAGACGCCGTGCCCGTTCCCGAGGCGGTCGCCGCAGCCTGCGACCTGCTCGGTCTGGACCCGCTGACCGTGGCCAACGAGGGGTGCCTGGTGGCGTTCGTCGACGCCCCGCGGGCCGCGGACGCGCTCGCCGCCCTGCGCTCCCTGCCGGAGGGCACGGCCGCGCGGCGGATCGGCGAGGTGCTGACGGCCGGTCCGGCGGGGCGGGTGACCCAGCGCACCCTGGTCGGCGCCCGGCGCGTCGTCGAGATGCCGCTGGGCGAGCAGTTGCCCCGTATCTGCTGACATCTGCTGAATATCTGCTGAGGTCACGCCGGGACCGATCGCGGGAGGCGGTATGGGCGGTACGACGGACGGGAACGCGGCGGCGCTGCCGCGCAGGACGTACGAGCGCGAACTGCTGCGGTTGCAGACGGAACTGGTCAAGCTGCAGGAGTGGGTGCGGGCGGAGGGTATCCGTCTGGTCGTGGTCTTCGAGGGGCGGGACGCAGCCGGCAAGGGCGGCACGATCAAGCGCATCGCCGAGCACCTCAATCCGCGCGTGGCCCGGATCGCGGCGCTGCCCACGCCGACCGAGCGGGAGCGCACCCAGTGGTACTTCCAGAGGTACGCCGAGCAGTTGCCCGCCGGCGGGGAGATCGTGCTGTTCGACCGCAGCTGGTACAACCGGGCCGGTGTCGAGCACGTCATGGGCTTCTGCACCGCACGGGAACACCGGCTCTTCCTGCGGCACTGCCCCGTCTTCGAACGGATGCTGGTGGAGGACGGGATCCTGCTGCGCAAGTACTGGTTCTCGGTGAGCGACGCCGAGCAGCAGCGGCGCTTCCACCGACGGGCCGAGGACCCGGTGCGGCGCTGGAAGCTGTCGCCCATGGACCTGGAGTCGATCACCCGTTGGGAGGCCTACTCGCGGGCCAAGGACGAGATGATGGCGGACACCGACATTCCGGAGGCGCCCTGGTACGTCGTCGAGAGCGACGACAAACGGCGGGCCCGCCTCAACATGATCGCTCACCTGCTGGGCTCGGTGCCCTACCACGACGTACCGCCCCCGGCCCTGCGGCTCCCGGACCGTCCCCCGTCGACCGGCTACGTACGTCCGCCCCGGCACCTGCGCACCTACATCCCGGACCACGCGGCGGGTCTGTGACCTGACCCGGGGAAGAGCGGGCCCGGTCGCGCCTTCGGTGCCCGCGCCAACGTGTTGGTCACCGTACGGTGCGAGACGACGGCGCGCGGCGCGGACAGCCGCCGCGGTGGCAAGGCCGCCGGCACCCGGACTAAGACCAGGAGAGCGGCGACCCGCGGAGGCCCGTCGTCCGCCATGCGGAGCCGGGCCCGCACGGCCGGGCCCCCCGTCCGCGCACCCGCGGCCGTGGCCGGTCACTGGGCACCGTCCGGCCGGCTTCCCCCGTGTCGCGGGACGTTCGGCCCCTGTCGGGAACCCCGCGTTGCCGGGAGAGTCGTGGCCGAGCGACTCGGGAGGTGACCATGCCCGCCGTATCCAACCCGGAGGACGGCTCGGCCGACGGGCACGACCGCTCCACGGCCATCGCCGTCTCCGGCCTGGTCAAGACGTTCGGCCGCACGCGCGCCCTGGACCGTCTGGACCTGACGGTGGCCAGGGGCGAGGTCCACGGTTTCCTGGGGCCCAACGGCGCGGGCAAGACCACCACCATCCGTGTGCTGCTCGGCCTGCTCAGGCCCGACGCGGGCCGGGTCACGGTGCTGGGCGGCGACCCCTGGGACGACGCGGTCGCGCTGCACCGCCGGATGGCCTACGTGCCCGGGGACGTCAGCCTGTGGCCGAGGCTGACCGGGGGCGAGATCATCGACGTCTTCGGACGGCTGCGCGGCGACCTGGACCGGGACCGCCGGGACGAACTGCTGGACCGGTTCGAACTCGACCCCGGCAAACGGGCCCGTACCTATTCGAAGGGCAACCGGCAGAAGGTCGGACTGGTCGCGGCACTCGCGTCGCGGGCCGAACTGCTGATCCTCGACGAACCGACCTCCGGACTCGACCCGCTGATGGAGACCGTGTTCCAACGGTGCGTGCGCGAGGCGAAGGCCGAGGGGCGCACGGTGCTGCTGTCGAGCCACGTCCTGGCCGAGGTCGAGGCACTGTGCGACCGGGTCGACATCATCCGCTCCGGGCGCACGGTCGAGAGCGGGACCCTGGCCGAACTGCGCCACCTCACCCGTACGTCGGTCGAGGTCGAGACCGCCCGGCCGCTCACGGGTGTCGACGCGCTGCCCGGTGTGCACGGGGTGCGGACCGACGGTCACCGGGCCCGGTTCGATGTCGACACCGGCCGTCTCGACGAGGCCGTACGCCACCTCACGGGTTTCCGTATCCGGACCCTGGTCAGCAGACCGCCCACGCTGGAGGAACTCTTCCTCCGCCACTACGGTGACGACCCGGCCGGGGAACGCCGTCCGCCGGGGAGGCATCCGGAGGGAACCGCCCGGGACGGAGCCGGGCCGTGACCGCGTGGCCGCTCCAGCTGACCGGGACCCGTGTCCTCGCCGGCTTCGTCCTGCGCCGTGAGCGCGTGCGCGTCGCTGTCTGGACGACGGCGGTGCCGCTGCTGGTGCTGCTGACGGCGGCGAGTGTCAAGGGGCTCTACCCCACCCAGCACGACCTCGACGTGGCGGCCCGCGCCAGCGAGGACAACGCCGCGTCGATCGCCTTCAACGGACCTCCGCTGGCCTTGGACACCCTGGGCGGCGAGGTGGCGTTCCAGACAGGCTCCCTCGGGCTGGTGCTGGTCGCGCTGATGACCCTGTTCACGGTCGGCCGCCAGACCCGCGGCGAGGAGGAGGCGGGCCGTGCCGAACTCGTACGCTCCATGGCGGTCGGACGGCACGCGAACGCCGCCGCCGCGCTGATCGTGGCCGTCGCCATGAACGTCGTCGTCGGCGTTCTCCTCACGGCCGGTCTGATCGCCATGGACCTGCCCGTCTCGGGGTCGGCCGTCTTCGGCGCCTCCTTCTGTGCCCTGGGGCTCGTCTTCGCCGGCGCCACCACGGTCCTCGCGCAGATCAGCGAGAACACCCGGGTGGTGCACGGCGGCGCCGGTGCCCTGCTGGGTCTGGCGTTCCTCCTGCGGGCGGTGGGTGATATCGGGGACGGCACGGTCTCGTGGCTGTCGCCCCTGGGCTGGGTGCAGAAGGCCCGGCCGTACGCCGGTGAACGCTGGTGGCCGCTGCTGATCGCCGCGGGCTGCGCAGTCGCCACCGTAGTCGTGGCGGCCGTCCTCGCGGGCCGGCGGGACCTGGGAGCCGGCCTGGTGGCGCCCCGGCCGGGCCCGGAGCGTGCGGCCCCGGCTCTCGGCCGCCCGCTGGGGCTGGCCCGGCGCCTGCAACGGGGCGCTCTCCTCGGCTGGAGCTGCGCCGTGTTCCTGGCCGGAGCCGCGTACGGCTGGGTCGCCGACGACGTCGAGGACTTCGTCAGCGACAACGACACCATGCGGGACATCATCACCGGGTACGGCGGTGCCGATCTCACCGACGCCTACCTCAGCCGTTCCCTTCTCACGGTCGCTCTGCTGGGAGCCGGCTTCGCCGTGCAGTCCGCGCTTCTCCCGCGCGGCGAGGAGACCGCTCTGCGGGCCGAGCCGGTGCTGGCCACCCCGGTGTCACGCCGCCGCTGGGTCGGCAGCCACCTGATGGTGGCCATGGGCGGCAGCGTCGTGGTGCTCGTCTCGGCGGGCCTGGGCACGGGTGTCACGTACGCGGCCGTCAGCCGGGACGCCGGTCAGATCCCACGGCTGCTGGGTGCCGCGCTCGCGTACGCGCCCGCGCTGTGGGTCCTGGCCGGTCTCGCGACGGCGCTGTACGGGCTGCTCCCCCGCGCGGTCGTCGGTGCCTGGGCACTGTTCGCTCTGTGCCTGCTGGCCGGGCTGCTCGGAGAGGTCCTCGGCCTGCCAGAGCGGGTGACCGGCCTCTCCCCGTTCGAGCACGTCCCGCACCTGCCCGCCGAGGAGTTCACGGTCGTCCCCCTCCTGGTCCTCACCCTGCTCGCGGCCGGTCTCACGGCCGTCGGCCAGGCGGGCTTCCGCGGACGCGACGTGGGATGACATGAGGTGACATGAGATGAAGTGGGGTGACGTGAGGTGGCGTCGAGTGTCTCGGGGCGAGGACGTCGGGTGCAGGGGTGGCGGGCCGAGGTTCCCCGGGCGGTCCGTACGATGCCGGGACCAAGCTCCTCCGCAACGGCCGGCGGGACCCGTGGCCGCCACCCGCAGGGGCCGGGTAGCCGGCGCCGTCTCCGGAGCCGACCTGCCCGAGGCCGCGCGTCTCGTATCTGTCCCGGACGCCCATGGACGCCGTCCGGACCGATGCCGGCGGCGGGGTCGCCGTCCTGAGCGGCAGGGTCAGGGACAGGTCGTCGACACTCACGGCTCGGGAAGGGCCCGTTCGTCCCTGCCCGTATGCACCGACCAGCCCCTGGTCCTGCTCCCCCGCCCGCTGGACGATGGACCAAAGGACACGTCCGGCAACCGGTTGGCACCAGGTGCACGGCGGCCGGCGCGGGCACACGAGGGAGGTTCGGCCATGATTCCGCTCCTGCTGATCGGTGCGACGGTGATCGGCGCCTGTCTGGTGTTCGGGTACAGCTCGATCATCGTGGGCCTGGTCCTGATGACCGCCGGCATTCTGGGGCTTGTCGCCTTCATGTCCACGCCGGGTGCCGTGCTTCGCCCGGGCGAGAACGAGGTCGTCGAGCGGCGGCACTACATCGGCAAGCACGACGATCACCGGTCCTACCGCGACTGACCGGGCGGGCGCCCTTCCTCCGGGGCGACGTCCCACGGCTCTCTGGGGTGCCGCGCGGGATACCACCACGCCGGCACCTCAGGAGGCGGGACAACGATGGGGGTGAAGGTGATGACATCCACCAAGACGCTGGCCGCGGCCCTCGAAACCGGACACCGTGAGCGCCTGATGAGGCTCGCACGCGAGGTGTCCTTCGAAGCGGGAACGCGTCTGTTCGAGGAAGGCCGACGGGCCGACCGGTTCTGGATCGTACGCACCGGCACGGTCACGCTTGACCTGCGGGTGCCGGGCCGGCGGGCCGCCGTCGTCGACACCCTGGGCCACGGCGAACTGGTCGGCTGGTCCTGGCACTTCCCGCCTTGTCGCTGGCACCTCGGCGGCGAGGCCATGAGCCCGGTCAGGGCATGGGAGTTCGACGCGCGGGCCGTCAGGGGCATGTGTGCCGAAGACGCCTCTTTCGGCCGCGCGATGGCCGTCTGGGTCGGCGATGTGATCGCCCACCGGCTGCACGCGACACGTGTGCGCCTGCTCGACCTGTTCGCCCCCTACGGCAGCGGCAGCGGCAGCCGGTGGTGAAGGCCGGGCGCCGGGGTCCGGCGTTGTCGAGGGGCCGGTCCAGGACGGGGACGCTCGTCCATGGCGACCGCAGGGTGCCGGACCCGAATCCTATGGAGGTGAGAGTGGTGGTCACCCGGACGACGAAGGTCAGCGTCGGGCTCTTCGCGACGTGGGCGCTCAGCGATGTCGAGGAGCTGTGCACCATGCGGCGCAGCAGCAGGGAGGTGCTGCCCAGGCTGCCGGAGTTCTTCCCGATCCCCGATGAGCTGCGCCGAGCGGGCATCTCACGGCAGCACCTGCTCACGGGCATGGCGGTGATGGCTTCGGTCATGGGAGCAGCCGCCGCCGACGGCGTGCGGTCCGGGGGCCGGTCGCCCGTCTTCCGTGGCGTGCTGCTGGCGTTCGGCCTGCACGGGTTCGGCCATCTGGCCATGGCGGGGGCGGCGCGGCAGTACGTGTCCGGTCTCCTCACCGCCCCGACCATTGTCATCCCGTACTGGCTCTGGGCACGCGAGGAACTCGCCGCGGAGGGCATCGCGGACGTGGACCGCGCGTCGCTGGCCGTCGCCGCGGCCGGCATGCCCGTGCTCCTGGGTATTCATACCCTGGTGTACAGGCTGCTCGACAGGTCGACGCGTCCGCGTGGACGCCGTCGGCACGCGGGTAGTGCGGCCTCTCAGCGGCGGTCGCCGCGATGACTCGTGCCAGGCGCCGGGCAAGGATCCATGGAAGCTGCCGTCGGCGCCTGCCACACCGGCACGGGGCAGACGTTATGGCAGCGCTGCCCGGTGGTCCACCGGCTCTTCCGGCCATCCGCGTGCGCCGGGGGCGTGCCCGTTCGCACTGTGCGCAGTCCCGGCCCGCCTCGGGGCGGACGAGAACACCGTCGGGCGTCGTGCTACCGGGCCGCGTAGCGGTCACCACGGCCACACGAGGCCCAGCGCTACACCGGCCGGCCGCCGCGGCCGTCCCCGGCTTGTCCGATCGAGAGCCTTGTGCGCCGATGATGCCCGTACGACGGTACAGGGGCTGTAGCAAGTCCAGCGATTCGCCAGGGAGGGAACATGGCGAGCACCGTCGGCGACTACGTCGTCGTGTCGAAGACCGGTTTCAACCGAACGATCGGTGGCGACATCGATCAGGACTTCGCCTTCTCACTGCCTTCCTCAGCAGCCGTGCAGCAGTCGGCCGTGCTGATGATCATGGTCGACACCACCGCCACCCAGGCGTTGAAGGCGGACGTCCTGCTGAACGGCACCAAGGTCCTCACCTACGGGCCGTCCGGCGCCGACCTGGTACGGCCGCTATACGCCGCCGTCGCGGGTGGTGTCCTCAAGCCCGGCAGCAACACCCTGACCATCCGTATCGGAGGGACCGCCGGCCGGTTCAAGGCCAGTGACCTTCTGCTCATGTTCCAGAACAACGTGCCCTGACCGCTCCGCCGGCCGGCGGAGACCGTTCATCGTCCCGGAAGCAGCCGGCCGGCGATCTCGGTCGTCCACGCGTCGATGGCGGGCCAGTCACGGTAGTCACCGAACCGGCCGCCCAGCAGGTGGAAGCGCAGCCGTCCCGCCAGCGGAAGCTGGCCGGCGGTGATGACACCGGAGAACAGCCGGTGACCGCGGGGCCGCAGCCCGGCGGGCAGCCCTTTCTCGATCACCGGGATCTCCGCCGACGCCATGCGTTTCCACGGACCGCGCAGCGCGCCCGGCATGCCCACGCTGAAGATCCACACCGGTCGTGCGGCCAGAACGGCGAGATTGTCCCGTACGAACGCGGTGGCCGGGGCGAGCCAGCTCTGGCCGTGGACGGCACTGCCCAGGACGAACGCCCCGTAGCCGTCGGCGTCGTCGACCTCCGCCATGGGCCGCGCCCTGGCCGCGAGGCCCGCACCGCGCAGGACCGACGCGATGTGCTCGGCTATCTCGGCGGTGGAACCGTGCGCGCTCGCATGACCGACCAGTATCTCCACGACCTCACCTCACCTCACCTGGCTCTCCTCCGTCGCCCCTCCGTACGTGCGGCGCAGGCGGTCGGCCGTCATGGTGCCGGCGGTTCCACCGCTGGCACCATGACGATGTGTGTGCCCGTGTCCGCAGTGTCGTACGGGCGGTGAGGACGGGCCAGGGCCACAGGTCCCTCCTCCTCCCCCGGCCTTCCCCGGCCTCCCCCGGCCTTCCCCGGCCTTCCCCGGCCGGAACGACAGGTGGCGGGGCGGCCGGCGGTTGGCTGGGCGAAGTGCCGGTCATGGCGGGTGCGGGCCTCGGTGACCGCTCGCGGGCCCGGACCTGAAGTCCGTGCCGAACCGGCTGCATCGCGCGCGGGACTGATGCCGGTTGTGATCCGGATGATCGAGGAGAGACGTGACCGCGAGGACGTCGTCACGCGGCTCGCCGCGGCCTCACGATCGCGAGTTCTACGGCGAGGGTGTCCGTGCCGCTCACCGGCAGGGCCACCACGCTCAGCGCGGACGCGGTCATCTCGCCGGCCCGTGCGGCGATCAGCGGCAGCACCCCGCCCTGATCGGCGCCGGACGGCGCCGGACGTCAAGGTGTGGGTGATCTCCGCGTTCACCTGGTGCCGACGCTCGCGGAGCCGGGACTCCTCGTGGAGCCGGGCGTTGTCGAGGGCGACGCCCGCCGCCACGGCCGGCGGCGCCGGCACCGCCTCTTCGTCCTCGTCGAGCCGGTGCCCGCCGCGCTTCAGTTTCCGCAGCGCGGACTCCACCCGGCGGACCGCTGTCGCCGCGTCGAAGGCCGGCCTGTCCCCGGGTTCCACGACGACGACCAGGGTGCGCAGCCGAGGCGGGGGTCCCGGATGTCGAGCCGCAACCGCAGCGGGTCCTCCCTGCCAAGGGACTTGACACCGCCCTTCGACATGCGTCCGCCTGCTCCTGCCGACCGTCGCCGGATGCCTGGGGTCCGGACCGGGGCCGAACGGCACTGTCATGGCGCCCGGCGTCACTGCCGTTCCCCGCTCGTGCCGGCGTGGAACGCCGCCACCTCGTCCAGCACCAGCCGGGCGAGGGCATCCACCCGCGCCGCCACCTCGGGTGACAGGCCGATGCCGGGACTCGTGTCGGCGCCCTCGACGGCGTACACCACGAGCCGGCCGGGCAGCCGGTGCAGGGCGCGGGAGAGTTCGACGGCCTCGCCGAGACCCAGACCGTGGGAACTGGTCGCTCGTGACGGTGCCGGGCCGGTGCGGTCGAGGGTGAGCAGGTGCACCCGGCCGGGACGGGGCGGACGTCCCTCGGCGGCGTCCAGGACCACGCACAGGTCGGCACCCTCCCAGAGCCCCAGCAGCCGCCCCGGATCGCCGTCGCAGGTCCGCAGGACCGTCCCCCGGGGCAACGCGCCGCCGGCTTCCGGCTCGGCCAGGCGTGCGAGCACGGCCCACCCGACCCCGTCGTCGTGACGGAACTCGTTGCCCACACCGATGATCACCACGTGTGGGCCGGCTGTCCTCTCCGCCATGTCCGACCACGCCCTCCGGTACGCCCCCGCCGAGCCGAGACTCGTCCTCGCTGCCCGTGTCCGCCAGGGGCCGGGCGGCCCCGCTTCACGGCCGTTCGGGGCCCTCGTGCCGGCGCCCCGCCTGTGGCACGGTGGGGGCACGGGTCCTCCGCGCACTCTCACACGTACCGCGCACGTACCGGCGAAAGGCGGTGGGAACGATGGAACGCCCCCTGGTGGTGGGAATCGACGGATCCGATCCCAGTCTGCTGGCGGTCGACTGGGCGGTGGACGAGGCGGTCCGCCGGGGCTCGCCCCTCCGGCTCGTCCACGCGTCGATGTGGGAACGCCACGAGAACGACACAGCGTCGCACGGCACGCGCCGTCCGGCGAAACAAGTGACGGCGGAGCACATCATCGCCACGGCGGCCGAACGGGCCGGGCGCCGCTCGCCGGGCGTGCGGGTGACGGCCGACATCGTTTCCGCCGAGGCGGCCGACGTCCTCCTGCGCGAGGGCGAGCACGCCTCCGTCGTGGTCACCGGAGTGCGCGGACGGGGTGAGCTGGCGGGTCTGCTCCTGGGCTCGGTGAGTCTGGCCGTCGCGGCCCGGTCCCTGTGCCCAGTGGTCGTGGTCCGCGGTGACCGCGTCGCCCTCTCCGGGCAGCACGAGCGCGTCCTGCTCGGCGTGGGCGTCTCCGCGGCGGGCGAGGAGGCCGTGCGGTTCGCCTTCCGCGCGGCGGAGGAACGGCACAGCACGGTCGACGCCGTACGGGCCTGGCGGTGCCCCGCCCACGAGGGCAGCGACGACCCGGCGCTGGCCGAGGCACCGGCCCGCTACCACGAGGAACAGGCTTCCGTGCTGCTCGACAAGGCGCTGGCCGACGTGGCGGCCGACCACCCCGGCGTCCGGGTCCGCCGCGCCACGGTCGAGGGACCGGCCCGCAAGGTGCTGGTGGACCGCTCGGCCGCCGCGGACCTGGTCGTCGTCGGCGCACTACGCCGTCCGGGCCACTTCGGCCTCCAACTCGGCCGGGTGAGCCACACACTGCTGCACCACGCCCAGTGCCCGGTGGCAGTGGTGCCGCACCGCGACCAGGGGGCCTCATCCCCCTCGCGAGGAGAGCCGCAGTGACGGAAGTGACCGGCTGGACATGGGAGTACCGCGGGTACGACCCCGCCGAGGAGCGACTGCGGGAATCACTGTGCACGCTCGGCAACGGGTACTTCGCCACCCGCGGCGCGCTGCCCGAGTGTGCCGCGGACGGCGTGCACTACCCGGGCACGTACGTGGCCGGCTGCTACAACCGGCTGACTTCGTCCGTCGCGGGAAGGAAGGCCGCAGACGCCGAGAAGACCGAGAACATCGGCACCGTCGAGCATGTCGAGCACGTCGATAACGAAGACATGGTCAATCTGCCGAACTGGCTGCCCCTGCGCTTCCGTCGGCGGGGTGGCCACTGGCTCGCACCGGACACCGATCCGGTCGTCGAGCACGAGCAGACACTGCACCTCGCCTCGGGGCTGCTGGAGCGCCGGACGCGGTACGCCCTCGGTGCGGGACGGTCGCTGCTGGTGCGTCAGCAGCGGCTGGCGCACATGGGAGACCCTCATCTGGCAGCCTTGCGCACCGAGTTCACGGCCGACGGGTTCGCCGGTGAACTGGAGGTGGAGGCGGCACTGGACGGTGGCGTGACCAACGCCGGAGTCGCGCGCTACCGCACACTGGACGGTCGCCACCTGACCCACGTGCACACCGGCGCGGTCGCGCCGGACACGGTGTGGCTGCGCTGCCGCACCCGTACCTCGGACATCCGTATCGGTATGGCGGGACGGCTGGGCACCGGCGGAGCCGACGCGGTCCGTGCCGGGGACGTGGCGGGGGACACGGGCGAGGACACCGACCGTGCCGTCCAGCGCGTACGCCTGTCACTGGCACCCGGCCGCACCGCCGTCGTCGACAAGACGGTTGCCCTGCACACCTCACGCGACCCGGCGATCAGCGACCCGCTGCGCGCGGCGATCGACCGGGTCGCCACCGCACCCGGCTTTGACGAACTGCTGGAGAGGCACCTGACGGCCTGGGACCAGCTGTGGCGCCGCGCCGAACTGGACGTGCCCGGCGAGGCGGGCGCCATCCTGCGCCTGCACCTCTTCCACGTGTTGCAGACCCTCTCCCCGCACACCGCCGACCTCGACGTCGGTGTCCCGGCCCGCGGCCTGCACGGGGAGGCGTACCGCGGGCACGTCTTCTGGGACGAGCTGTTCGTCCTGCCCTACCTCAACCTGCACTTCCCCGAGGTCTCCCGGGGCCTGCTGCGCTACCGCCACCGCCGGCTCGACCGGGCCAGGGCGGCGGCCCGCGCCCTCGGCCGGCGCGGCGCCCTCTACCCGTGGCAGAGCGGCAGCGACGGCCGGGAGGAGACCCAGCGACTGCACCTCAACCCGCGCTCGGGCCGCTGGCTCCCCGACCACTCCCACCTCCAGCACCAC
>NZ_JAVRHI010000548.1:0-22325 GCF_034105845.1 Streptomyces sp. CRN 30
GCAGCCGCGTCCCGTCCACATCCCGGACCCACCCACAAACCGGTTCGCATCCCCACCCCCCTCCTCGCCTACCCTTGGACCGTGACCCCCGTCGAGCTCTCCCGTACCGTGCTGCGCGCGGTGCGTCGTGCTGTGGACGAGGGGGAGCTGAGCGTGGTCGTGCCCGCACGGGCCGTCGTGACGCCGCCGGGGCCCGGAGGGTGCGGGGACTACGCCACCAACATCGCGTTGCAGCTGGCCAGGCCCGCCGGGCGGCCTCCACGGCAGGTCGCCGAGATCCTGCGGCCCCACCTCAGCCGGACCGAGGGGGTCGTGGAAGTAGAGATCACGGGACCCGGCTTCCTCAACATCCACCTCACCGACGACCGCGCCGCAGCCGCCGCCACCGCTGTCGTACGGCAGGTCCTCGACGAGGGGGAGCGGTACGGGTACAGCCGGGCGATGCAGGGGGACGTCGTCCAGCTGCTCATTCCGTACGAGGTGCGGGCCGAAGTCGTCGCCGACGCCCTGGTGCGGATCGTCGCCAGTCAGGGTGGGCGGGCCGAGGTGCAGCACGGGGAGCCCGCGGGGCTCCGGCCCGTTCCGGCGCCCGAGGATCCCGCTCCGCTCGGGGCCGATGCCGCTCGTTGGGCCCTGCTCCATCCTGCCGTGCACGACCGGCCCCGTATCACCGCCGATCATCTCGTGCAGCGTGCGAGCAACCCGCTCTTCCGGGTGCGGTACGCGCACGCCCGTTCCCGGGCCCTCCTCCGTAACGCCGCCGCCCTCGGCCTGGAGCCGGCCACCGACGTGCCGTACCCGGACGCCCTGGTCACCGCCCTCGCCGAGTACCCCCGCACCCTCACCGCCGCAGCCACGCACCGCGCCCCCGATCGGGTCGCCCGGCATCTCGTGATCGTCGCCGACGCGTTGCTCGCCCTCCAGCCCACCGTGCTGCCGCGCGGCGACGAGAAACCCTCGGCCGCCCACCGGGCCCGGCTGGCACTCGCCGAAGCCGCCGGGACGGTGCTGGCCGGCGGCCTGTCCCTGCTCGGTATCGACGCACCCGACCACCTCTGAGAGCACGAGAGCACCTCCGGCCGTCCGATGTCCGAAGACCGGCCGAGTGCCCAGAGCCCAGACACAGACAGTTCAGGAAGAGCCACACCGACATGAGCCGTTCCGCACACCCCGCCGGGCCCCGTCACGCCGACGTCCTTCCCGAGGGGCACTACTCCGGGCCGCCCGCCGACCTCAACACCCTCGACCCGAAGGTCTGGGCCCAGACCGTCAGCCGTGGCGACGACGGTGTCGTGACCGTCGGCGGTGTCGACGTCAAGCAGCTCGCCGAGGAGTTCGGCACCCCCGCCTATGTGATGGACGAGGCGGACTTCCGGGCGCGGGCGCGGGCCTGGCGTACCGCCTTCGGGGCGGACGCCGACGTGTTCTACGCCGGTAAGGCGTTTCTCTCCCGTGCCGTCGTGCGGTGGCTGAACGAGGAGGGGCTCAACCTCGACGTGTGCTCCGGCGGTGAGCTCGCCACCGCGCTGTCCGCCGGGATGCCCGCCGACCGCATCGCCTTCCACGGGAACAACAAGTCCACGACCGAGATCCGGCGGGCCGTCGAGGCCGGGGTCGGGCGGATCGTGCTCGACTCGTTCCAGGAGATCGTGCGGGTCGCGCACGTCGCGCGGGAGCTCGGCGTGCGGCAGCGCGTGCAGATCCGGATCACCGTCGGCGTGGAGGCGCACACGCACGAGTTCATCGCCACCGCGCACGAGGACCAGAAGTTCGGGATCCCGCTGGCCGGCGGGCAGGCCGCCGAGGCCGTGCGGCGTGCGCTGCAGCTCGACGGGCTGGAGCTCATCGGGATCCACTCCCACATCGGGTCGCAGATCTTCGACATGTCGGGGTTCGAGGTGGCCGCCCACCGGGTCGTCGGGCTGCTGGAGGAGATCCGGGACGAGCACGGTGTCGAGCTGCCCGAGATCGACCTCGGGGGCGGCCTCGGGATCGCGTACACCAGTGACGACGACCCGCGCGAGCCGCACGAGATCGCCAAGGCGCTCACCGAGATCGTGACGAGGGAGTGCGAGACGGCGGGGCTGCGCACGCCCCGCATCTCCGTCGAGCCGGGGCGCGCCATCGTGGGGCCGACGGCGTTCACACTGTACGAGGTCGGCACCGTGAAGCCGCTGGAGGGGCTGCGGACGTACGTCTCCGTCGACGGCGGGATGTCCGACAACATCCGGACCGCGCTGTACGACGCCGAGTACAGCGTCGCCCTGGTGTCGCGCGCGTCCGACGCCGAGCCGATGCTCGTCCGGGTGGTGGGCAAGCACTGCGAGAGTGGTGACATCGTGGTGAAGGACGCGTTCCTGCCCTCCGACCTCGCTCCGGGGGACCTGATCGCGATCCCGGCCACCGGTGCGTACTGCCGCTCCATGGCCAGCAACTACAACCACGTCCTGCGCCCGCCCGTCGTCGCCGTCGGCGACGGTGCGGCCCGGGTGATCGTCCGCCGGGAGACGGAGGAGGACCTGCTCCGTCTCGACGTCGGGTGACCGTCCGCAAGTGAGACCGGGAGGGGCGGGGCGGGGCGGAAGATCTTCCGTCTCTCCCGGTGTCGGAAATGAAATCAATGTCTCAGGATCCGGACGACGGGCAGAAACTCCCGTCCGGTGAGTGAGACTGGTTCCACCGTATTCGGTGTAGGTGAGGAAACGAGGTCGGATGATGCGTACGCGTCCGCTGAAGGTGGCGCTGCTGGGCTGTGGGGTAGTCGGCTCAGAGGTGGCGCGCATCATGACGACGCACGCCGCCGACCTCACGGCCAGAATCGGGGCCCCCGTCGAGCTCGCCGGTGTCGCGGTGCGACGGCCGTCGCTCGTGCGCGAGGGCATCCCCGCCGAGCTGATCACCACGGACGCGACCGCGCTGGTCAAGCGCGGTGACATCGACGTCGTCGTGGAGGTGATCGGGGGGATCGAGCCCGCCCGGTCGCTGATCACCACCGCGTTCGAGTACGGCGCCTCCGTCGTCTCCGCGAACAAGGCGCTGCTCGCCCAGGACGGTGCCGCGCTGCACGCCGCGGCCGAGGACCACGACGCGGACCTGTACTACGAGGCCGCCGTCGCCGGTGCCATCCCGCTGATCCGGCCGCTGCGCGAGTCCCTCGCCGGTGACAAGGTCAACCGGGTGCTGGGCATCGTGAACGGCACGACCAACTTCATCCTCGACAAGATGGACTCGACCGGCGCCGGGTACCAGGAGGCCCTCGACGAGGCCACCGCGCTCGGGTACGCCGAGGCCGACCCCACCGCCGACGTCGAGGGCTTCGACGCCGCCGCCAAGGCCGCGATCCTCGCCGGCATCGCCTTCCACACGCGGGTACGGCTCGACGACGTGCACCGCGAGGGCATGACCGAGGTCACCGCCGCGGACTTCGCCTCCGCCAGGGAGATGGGCTGCACCATCAAGCTGCTCGCGATCTGCGAGCGGGCCGCGGACGGCGCCTCCGTCACCGCGCGCGTGCACCCCGCGATGATTCCGCTGAGCCACCCCCTCGCCTCCGTGCGCGGCGCGTACAACGCCGTGTTCGTCGAGTCGGACGCCGCAGGGCAGCTGATGTTCTACGGTCCGGGCGCCGGCGGCTCCCCCACCGCCTCCGCCGTCCTCGGCGACCTGGTGGCCGTCTGCCGCAACCGGCTCAACGGCGCCACCGGACCCGGCGACTCCGCGTACGCCGCCCTCCCCGTGTCGCCGATGGGCGACGTCGTCACGCGCTACCACATCAGCCTCGACGTCGCCGACAAACCGGGTGTTCTCGCCCAGGTCGCCACCGTGTTCGCCGAACACGGGGTGTCCATCGATACGGTCCGACAGCAGGGCAAGGACGGGGAAGCCTCCCTCGTCGTCGTCACCCATCGCGCGTCCGACGCCTCCCTCACCGGGGTCGTCGAGGCGCTGCGGAGCCTCGACACCGTGCGGGGCGTCGCCAGCATCATGCGGGTTGAAGGAGAGTAACCAGCAATGACCCACCAGTGGCGCGGAATCATCGAGGAGTACCGGGACCGGCTGCCGGTCTCCGACACCACGCAGGTCGTGACGCTCCGCGAGGGCGGTACGCCGCTCGTACCCGCGCAGGTGCTCTCCGAGCGCACGGGCTGTGAGGTCCACCTGAAGGTCGAGGGCGCGAACCCGACCGGGTCCTTCAAGGACCGCGGCATGACCATGGCCATCACCCGGGCCAAGGAGGAGGGCGCGAAGGCCGTCATCTGCGCCTCCACCGGCAACACGTCCGCCTCGGCGGCTGCCTATGCCGTACGCGCCGGGATGGTGTCCGCGGTGCTCGTGCCGCAGGGCAAGATCGCGCTCGGCAAGATGGGCCAGGCGCTGGTGCACGGCGCGAAGATCCTCCAGGTCGACGGCAACTTCGACGACTGCCTGACCCTGGCGCGCGAACTGTCGGACAACTACCCGGTCGCACTGGTCAATTCCGTGAACCCGGTGCGCATCGAGGGCCAGAAGACGGCCGCGTTCGAGATCGTGGACATGCTGGGCGACGCGCCCGACATCCACGTGCTGCCGGTGGGCAACGCGGGCAACATCACGGCCTACTGGAAGGGTTACCAGGAGTACGCGGCTGACGGGCTCGCCACGCGCACCCCGCGCATGTGGGGCTTCCAGGCCTCCGGCTCCGCGCCGATCGTGCGCGGCGAGGTCGTCAAGGACCCGTCGACGATCGCGACCGCGATCCGGATCGGCAACCCCGCGTCCTGGCAGTTCGCGCTGGCCGCGCGGGACGAGTCGAACGGCCTTATCGACGAGGTGACGGACCGTGAGATCCTGCGCGCCTACCGGCTGTTGGCCGCTCAGGAGGGTGTCTTCGTCGAGCCCGCGTCCGCCGCGTCGGTCGCCGGTCTGCTGAAGGCCGCCGAGCACGGCAAGGTCGACCCGGGGCAGCGGATCGTCTGCACCGTCACCGGCAACGGGCTCAAGGACCCCGACTGGGCCGTCGCCGGCGCCCCCCAGCCGGTCACCGTCCCGGTCGACGCGGCGACGGCGGCCGAGCGCCTCGGCCTGGCGTAAGGCGGCCAGGTCCTCGGCCCGCCGAGCGCCTCGGCCCGGCCCGAGCGGGGCGCGCGGCTCGCCCGCGCGTACGTCCCGCAGGGGCGACCCCGCACGTACGTCCGTAGGGGCGGCCCCGCAGGGCATCCGACCGCGGGAGCACAGGGGGCACACGACACGCATCGTGCGCCTCCTGTGCGCCCTATGTCGCCACAGAACCTTCCTTCGATAGGCTGTACTGAACCCGCCCGCCGCATATGCCGCGGAGCCGCGCCGTCGAACGTGATCCCCGGGTTTCTTTCGTCGACTGTGGCCGCCGGGTCCCTCCGTACATATCGCCGTTTCATATCGCCGCACATATCGAATGTCTTCGACGATCTCGACGATCTCGCCGCAGACAATCACGCAGCTCAAGGAGAGTCATCGAGCGATGGCCGGTCCAGCGTTCCGCGCCGCCGCCGTCCGGGTGCGCGTTCCCGCCACCAGCGCCAACCTCGGCCCGGGCTTCGACGCCCTCGGCCTGTCGTTGGGCCTCTACGACGACGTGGTCGTCCGGGTGGCGGACGCCGGCCTGCACATCGACATCGCGGGCGAGGGCAGCGGGACGCTCCCGCGGGACGAGCGGCACCTGCTCGTCCGCTCCCTGCGCACCGCCTTCGACCTGCTCGGCGGCCAACCCCGCGGCCTCGAGATCGTGTGCGCCAACCGCATCCCGCACGGCCGGGGCCTCGGCTCCTCCTCCGCCGCCATCTGCGCGGGCATCGTCGCCGCGCGCGCGGTGACCATAGGCGGCGAGTCCCGGCTCGACGACACGGCCGTGCTGGAGCTCGCCACCGAGATAGAGGGCCACCCCGACAACGTCGCCGCCTGTCTGCTCGGCGGCTTCACCCTCTCCTGGATGGAGGGCGGTGCCGCGCGGGCGATCAGGATGGAGCCCGCCCGTTCCATCGTTCCGGTGGTTTTCGTGCCCGGGAAACCGGTGCTCACCGAAGAGGCCCGCGGACTGCTCCCGCGTACCGTCCCGCACGTCGACGCCGCCGCCAACGCGGGCCGTGCCGCCCTGCTCGTCGAGGCCCTCACCCGGCGCCCCGAGCTGCTGCTGCCCGCCACCGAGGACCGTCTGCACCAGGAGTACCGCGCCCCGGCCATGCCGGACAGCGCCGCGCTGGTGGAGCGGCTGCGGGCCGACGGGATCCCCGCGGTGATCTCCGGCGCGGGACCCACGGTCCTCGCGCTGGCCGACGACGAGAGCGCCGACAAGGTGGCCGATCTGGCGGGCGAGGGCTGGGCCGCGAACCGGCTTGAACTCGACGCCCGGGGGGCGAGCGTGTTGCCGCTCGCCTCCTGACACGCGGTTGCCGGATTTCGAGAGGGGGAATATTTGTTGGATCCGGTAGTGTTAACCTCAAGTCTGCACCCGACCCCACCATGGCGGGGTGCTTCGTGTCCCCGTCCGGGACAACCATTCTTCCGGGAGCCTCCCGAACCGCACTGTGTTTCGTACGTCACGGGTTACGCCGTACGCAGGCGCTGAGCGGTTCGCCGAGCAACGCTCCGGAACAGGCGTGACCCAGCCGCGTGACACCGAGACTCAGTGTTATGGCCCGGGGAAGCGCCGCACCACCACACACCTCCTCCGCCGCTCAGGCGGAACACCGCCCCGGCACGGTCCGCACAGCAAGGGCCGAAGCCGGACAGCACAACCGGTCGCCGAGCCAGACAGGCCGACGTCCGCTCCAGGGAAGGACCCTTCGTGAGCGACACCACCGATCTGATGGGCGCACGTGTCGACGAGACCGCTGCCGCGCCCGCCACGGACGCCTCCGCGCCTGCCGCCGGTGCCGGCTCCCGGCGGCGCCGCGGTACCGGCCTCGAGGGCATGGTGCTGGCCGAGCTGCAACAGGTCGCATCCGGCCTCGGCATCAGGGGCACCGCGCGCATGCGCAAGAGCCAGCTGATCGAGGTCATCAAGGAGGCGCAGGCCGGAGGGGGCGCGCCCGCCAAGACGGCTGCCGCCGACGGGGACGCCGAGAGCAAGCCGAAGCGCCGGGCCACCTCCCGCACGCGCACCGGCGACGCCGCCTCCGCCGAGGGCAAGGCCGAGGCCGAGCCCGCCGGCAAGGAGAAGAAGGCCGCGAAGAAGGCCGAGGCGCCCGCCGCCGAGCAGGCCGCGTCGCAGCAGCAGATCGAGATTCCGGGTCAGCCCTCCACCAGCTCCGACGACGCGCCCGCCGAGCGCCGCCGTCGTCGGGCCACCGCCGAGACCGGCAGCCCCGAGACCGTCGCCGACGAGGCGAAGGGCGAGTCCTCCGCCCCGTCGCAGGGCGATGCCAAGGGCGACGCCGACCAGGGCGGCGACGGCCGTCAGGGCCGCCGGGACCGCCGTGAGCGCGGCCGGGACCGCGGTGACCGTGACCGCGGTGACCGTGACCGGGGTGACCGTCGCGGCAAGGGCGACGACCAGCAGGGCGGCCGGCAGGGCAGTCAGCAGCAGGGTCAGCAGCAGAGCGGCGGCCGTCAGGACCGGCAGGACCGGCAGGACGACGGTTACGACGACGACGGCGGTGGCCGTCGCGGTCGGCGCGGGCGCTACCGGGACCGCCGTGGGCGCCGTGGGCGCGACGAGATCGCCGAGCCGCAGGTCGCCGACGACGACGTCCTGATCCCGGTCGCGGGCATCCTCGACATCCTCGACAACTACGCCTTCATTCGTACGTCCGGCTACCTGCCCGGTCCCAACGACGTGTACGTCTCCCTCGCCCAGGTCCGCAAGAACGGCCTGCGCAAGGGTGACCACGTCACCGGTGCCGTCCGGCAGCCGAAGGAAGGCGAGCGGCGCGAGAAGTTCAACGCGCTGGTCCGCCTCGACTCCGTCAACGGCATGGCGCCGGAACACGGCCGCGGCCGCCCGGAGTTCAACAAGCTGACGCCGCTGTACCCGCAGGACCGGCTCCGTCTCGAGACCGACCCGGGCGTGCTGACCACCCGGATCATCGACCTCGTGTCGCCGATCGGCAAGGGCCAGCGCGGTCTGATCGTGGCCCCGCCGAAGACCGGCAAGACCATGATCATGCAGGCGGTCGCCAACGCGATCACGCACAACAACCCCGAGTGCCACCTGATGGTCGTCCTGGTCGACGAGCGTCCGGAAGAGGTCACCGACATGCAGCGGTCGGTCAAGGGCGAGGTCATCTCCTCGACCTTCGACCGCCCGGCCGAGGACCACACCACGGTCGCCGAGCTGGCCATCGAGCGCGCCAAGCGCCTGGTGGAGCTGGGTCACGACGTGGTCGTGCTGCTCGACTCGATCACCCGTCTGGGCCGTGCGTACAACCTCGCCGCCCCGGCCTCCGGCCGCATCCTGTCCGGTGGTGTCGACTCCACGGCCCTCTACCCGCCGAAGCGCTTCTTCGGTGCGGCCCGCAACATCGAGGACGGCGGCTCGCTGACCATCCTCGCCACCGCGCTGGTCGACACCGGGTCCCGCATGGACGAGGTGATCTTCGAGGAGTTCAAGGGCACCGGCAACATGGAGCTCAAGCTCGACCGGAAGCTCGCCGACAAGCGCATCTTCCCGGCGGTGGACGTGGACGCGTCCGGTACCCGTAAGGAAGAGATCCTGCTCGGCAATGAGGAGCTCGCCGTCGTCTGGAAGCTGCGCCGGGTGCTGCACGCGCTCGACCAGCAGCAGGCGATCGAACTGCTCCTCGACAAGATGAAGCAGACGAAGTCGAACGTCGAGTTCCTGATGCAGATCCAGAAGACGACGCCGACGCCGGGCAACGGCGACTGAGCGTCACCCTCCTGAGTACATGGCTGTGGGCCGCCTCCGACGAGGCGGCCCACAGCCATGTCCGGCCTCCCGCAGCCTCCTGCGGGGTTCCTCCTTCCGTCGTACGGAGGAACATGGAGGGGGATCGCGCCTGACCCCGGCGACAAGGGGGTAGCCGGTCCGCGTACGGGAGCACCGAGGAGCACATGGCCGCCGAGAGCACGCCGGAACCCGGCACCCCGGGGAGGACCGGCACCACGAAGGAGCGCGACCGCGCCGGACACCGGAGCGGGCGGCGCAAGGCGCTGCTGGCGGCGGCCTGGACGGTCGTCGGCATCGTCGTGCTCGGTGGCTCCGGCGTCGGTTACCTGTACTTCCGGCTCAACGGCAACCTCAGAAGCATCGACATCAACTCCCTCCTCGGCCATGACCGCCCCGAGGACGTCGACAACGGTTCGCAGGACTTCCTCGTCCTCGGCTCCGACAGCCGCTCCGAGGGCAACGGGAAGCTGGGCGGCGGCCTGGACGACGGCACGGCCCGCGCGGACACGGCGATGATCGTGCACGTGTACGAGGGGCGCAGGAGGGCCGGCGTGGTCTCCGTCCCCCGCGACACGCTCGTCGACCGTCCCGCGTGCACCGGTGCCGACGGGCGGACCCACCCGGCCGCGACGGACGCGATGTTCAACTCCGCCTTCACCGCCGGCGGCGCGGCCTGCGCGGTGAAGACCGTCGAGTCGCTGACCGGCATCCGCATGGACCACTACATCGAGATCGACTTCGCCGGCTTCGAGGAACTCGTCGACGAGCTGGGCGGGGTCCGGATCACCACGACGGAGGACATAGACGACCCCGACAGCCACCTCGACCTCCAGGCGGGCGAGCACACCCTCGACGGGGCGCAGTCCCTCGGCCTGGTCCGCACCCGGCACTCCGTGGGCGACGGCTCCGACCTCGGCCGCATCCAGCTCCAGCAGGCCTTCGTCAAGGCCCTGGTCGACCGGGTCGGGGACATCGGACTGCTGAGCAGCCCGAAGCAGCTGTACGACCTCGCCTCCACCGCCACCAGCGCCGTCACCACGGACTCCGAGCTGGGCTCGGTACGGGCCCTGGCCTCCTTCGCGGACGGGCTCAAGGGCCTGGACTCCGCCCGGATGACCATGGTGACGATGCCGGTCCGCATCGACCCGGCGGCCCCCAACCGCCTCCTGGTCGCCGAGGACCGGGCCGAGCAGGTCTGGGCGGCGCTGCGGGCCGACCGGGCGGTCCCGGCGTCGGCCACGGAGGGCACCGCCCAGGGCACCGCGGACGGCGTCGTCGGCTCCGGCCGGACGCACGCGGAATAGATCACCGCGGTCCTCGGTTTTGGGGGATACGGCCAGAACTGGCAGACTGGTACGTCGGCTCCGGTTCACGCTTCCGCATCCCGCGGCCGCGACCCGGCGCCCTCCCGAAACTAGGAGACACCTTGAAGCGCGACATCCACCCCGAGTACGTCGAGACCCAGGTCAGCTGCACCTGTGGCGCGTCGTTCACCACGCGGAGCACCATCACCAGCGGCACCATCCGTGCCGAGGTCTGCTCCGAGTGCCACCCGTTCTACACGGGCAAGCAGAAGATCCTCGACACCGGTGGCCGTGTGGCCCGCTTCGAGGCCCGCTTCGGCAAGGCTGCCGCTGCCAAGAAGTAGCGAGCCAGCAGCGCCGGTCCGCGGCGCCCGTCACCTCCCGCGCCCGGTGCGCAGCGGAGGGCGGGTGCCGGGACCGGCGTTTTGCGCTGCTGCCCGTTTCATGCGGTACACCTCATTCCATTCGACGTACGTAGTTTCGTCCCCTCCATCCTGACGGGCGGGCGGGGGCAGCCCAGGGAGCCGGAGATGTTCGAGGCGGTCGAGGAACTGGTCGGGGAACACGCCGACCTCGAGAAGAAGCTCGCCGATCCGTCGGTCCACGCGGACCAGGCCAACGCGCGCAAGCTCAACAAGCGCTACGCCGAGCTGACCCCGATCGTCGGCACGTACCGCACCTGGAAGCAGACCGGCGACGACATCGGGACGGCCCGCGAGCTCGCCGCCGACGATCCCGACTTCGCCGCCGAGGTCAAGGAGCTGGAGCAGCAGCGCGAGGAGCTCACCGAGAAGCTCCGCCTGCTGCTGGTCCCTCGCGACCCCAGCGACGACAAGGACGTCATCCTCGAAATCAAGGCCGGCGCGGGCGGCGACGAGTCCGCGCTCTTCGCCGGCGACCTGCTCCGCATGTACCTGCGGTACGCCGAGCGGGCCGGCTGGAAGACCGAGATCATCGACGCCACCGAGTCCGAGCTGGGCGGCTACAAGGACGTCCAGGTCGCGGTGAAGACCAAGGGCGGCCAGGGCGCCACCGAGCCCGGACAGGGCGTGTGGGCCCGCTTGAAGTACGAGGGCGGGGTGCACCGCGTGCAGCGCGTGCCCGCCACCGAGTCGCAGGGCCGTATCCACACCTCCGCCGCGGGCGTGCTGGTCACCCCGGAGGCCGAGGAGGTCGACGTGGAGATCAACCCGAACGACCTCAGGATCGACGTCTACCGCTCCTCCGGTCCCGGCGGTCAGTCCGTCAACACCACCGACTCCGCCGTGCGCATCACCCACCTGCCGACCGGCGTCGTCGCCTCCTGCCAGAACGAGAAGAGCCAGCTCCAGAACAAGGAGCAGGCCCTGCGCATCCTGCGCTCCCGGCTGCTCGCGGCCGCGCAGGAGGAGGCGGAGCGGGAGGCCGCGGACGCCCGGCGCAGCCAGGTCCGCACCGTCGACCGCTCCGAGAAGATCCGTACGTACAACTTCCCCGAGAACCGCATCTCGGACCACCGCGTCGGCTTCAAGGCGTACAACCTGGACCAGGTGCTCGACGGCGAGCTCGACGCGGTCATCCAGGCCTGCGTCGACGCGGACTCGGCCGCCAAGCTCGCCGCCGCGTAGGCGGACAGCCCCGGCGCCGTACAGGGACGTCGGCAGCCGTACGACGAGACACCAGCTGAAGCCCCGGAGGACCAGCGTGCAGCCATCATTTGGGGAGCGCCCCCCGAACCCCCGCAGCGTGCTGCTCACGGAAGTGGCGCAGGCGACCCAGCGGCTGGCCGACGCCGGCGTGCCGTCGCCGCGCACCGACGCCGAGGAGCTCGCGGCGTTCGTGCACGGCGTCAAGCGGGGCCAGCTGCACACGGTGCGCGACGCCGACTTCGACGCCCGGTACTGGGAGGTCGTCGCGCGCCGCGAGGCCCGCGAGCCGCTCCAGCACATCACCGGGCGGGCGTACTTCCGCTACCTGGAGCTCCAGGTGGGGCCCGGTGTGTTCGTGCCGCGCCCGGAGACCGAGTCCGTCGTCGGCTGGGCCATAGACGCCGTACGCGCGATGGACGTCGTCGAGCCGCTCATCGTCGACCTGTGCACCGGCTCCGGCGCCATCGCCCTAGCCCTCGCCCAGGAGGTGCCGCGCTCGCGCGTGCACGCCGTGGAGCTGTCCGAGGACGCCCTCAAGTGGACCCGCAAGAACATGGCGGGCTCCCGGGTGGACCTGCGCCAGGGGGACGCCCTGGACGCCTTCCGGGACCTCGACGGCCAGGTCGACCTGGTCGTCTCCAATCCGCCGTACATCCCGCTCACCGAGTGGGAGTACGTCGCGCCCGAGGCGCGGGACCACGACCCGGAGCTCGCCCTGTTCTCCGGCGAGGACGGCCTCGACCTGATCCGCGGCATCGAGCGCACCGCGCACCGGCTGCTGCGGCCCGGCGGTGTGGTCGTCGTCGAGCACGCCGACACACAGGGCGGCCAGGTGCCGTGGATCTTCACCGAGGAGCGGGGCTGGGCCGACGCGGCCGACCACCCCGACCTCAACAACCGGCCGCGGTTCGCGACGGCGCGCAAGGCACTGCCGTGAGACCGAGAATGTTCCACACTTCAGACCAGAGCGACGGGTGCGGCGCGTACCCGGGGTACGAGGAGGCTCCCTAGATGGCACGGCGATACGACACCAACGACGCGACCGACCGCGCGACCGGTCTGCGCGAGGCCGCGTCCGCCGTCCGCCGGGGCGAGCTGGTGGTGCTGCCCACCGACACCGTGTACGGCATCGGCGCGGACGCGTTCAGCGCCGAGGCCGTGGGCGACCTGCTGGAGGCCAAGGGCCGCGGGCGCAACATGCCCTCGCCCGTGCTGATCGGCTCCCCGAACACCCTGCACGGTCTCGTCACGGACTTCTCCGAGATGGCCTGGGAGCTCGTCGACGCCTTCTGGCCGGGCGCGCTGACCCTGGTCGCCAAGCACCAGCCGTCGCTCCAGTGGGACCTCGGCGAGACCCGCGGGACGGTCGCGGTGCGGATGCCGCTGCACCCGGTCGCGATCGAGCTGCTCACCGAGGTCGGCCCGATGGCGGTGACGTCCGCGAACCTCACGGGCCACCCGGCGCCCGAGGACTGCGACGCCGCGCAGCACATGCTCGGCGACTCCGTCTCCGTCTACCTGGACGGCGGCCCCACGCCGGGCATCGTGCCGTCGTCCATCGTCGACGTCACGGGCCGGGTGCCGGTGCTGCTGCGGGCGGGCGCGCTCGACGCGGACGAGCTGCGCAAGGTGGTACCCGACCTCGAGGTGGCGAATTGACAGCCCCTGACGCGGGGCGTGGCATAGGCGGCATCGGGGAGGAGACGACCACCTTCGGATTCCCGCGCGACAGCTTCCGCATCCTCCACGTCAGCACCGGCAACGTGTGCCGCTCGCCCATAACGGAGCGGCTGACCCGCCATTTCGTGTCGGAGCGGCTCGGCATCCTCGGCGGCGGGCTGATCGTGGAGAGCGCCGGCACCTGGGGCCACGAGGGCGCCCCCATGGAGGAGAACGCCGAGGCGGTCCTCGCGGAGTTCGGCGCGGACTCCTCCGGCTTCACCGGCCGTGAGCTGCTGGACGAGCACGTCATCCGCGCCGACCTGGTGCTGACGGCCACCCGGGACCACCGCGCGCAGGTCATCTCGATGGGCCACTCGGCGGGCCTGCGCACCTTCACGCTGAAGGAGTTCACCCGCCTGGTGAACGCCATCGACCCCGCGACCCTGCCCCCGCTGGAGGACGGCCTGGTGATGCGCGCACGGGCGCTGGTGCGCGCCGCCGCGGCGCTCCGCGGCTGGCTGCTGGCGCCGACGGCCGACGCCGACGAGGTGTACGACCCGTACGGGGCGCCGCTGCCGTTCTTCCGGTCGATCGGCGACGAGATACACCAGGCGCTGGACCCGGTCGTGACGGCCCTGACGGGCGTGCCGGCCCGGGCCTGACACCGGGCGACCCGGCCACCGGGCGTCCCGGCCACCACCGGGTGGTCTCCACCACCGGGCGGGCCGCGGGGAGCGGTCCTACATTGGTCGTAGCGCCCCGCCGACGTCCGGAGCCCACCATGTCGGTCACCTCCACGCCCACCTCCACGCCCCCAACGGACCTCCTGTGCCGTCAGGACCCCGAGCTCGCCGAGATACTGCTCGGGGAGGCGGCCCGGCAGTCGACGACGCTGCAGCTCATCGCCGCCGAGAACTTCACCTCCCGGGCCGTGCTCGCCGCGCTGGGGTCCCCGCTCGCCAACAAGTACGCCGAGGGCTATCCGGGCGCCCGCTACCACGGCGGGTGCGAGATCGTCGACGTGGCCGAACGCGTCGCCGTCGAGCGGGCCGAGCAGCTGTTCGGCGCCGCGCACGCGAATGTGCAGTCGCACTCGGGTTCCTCCGCGGTGCTCGCCGCGTACGCGGCCCTGCTGCGGCCCGGCGACACCGTCCTCGCCATGGGCCTGCCGTTCGGCGGCCACCTCACCCACGGCTCGCCCGCCAACTTCTCCGGGCGCTGGTTCGACTTCGTCGGCTACGGGATCGACGCCGACTCGGGGCTCATCGACCACGAACAGGTGCTCGCCCTGGCCCGCGCCCGCCGCCCCAAGGCGATCGTGTGCGGGTCCATCGCCTATCCGCGCCACATCGACCACGCGTTCTTCCGGTCCGTCGCCGACGAGGTGGGGGCCTACCTCATCGCCGACGCGGCCCATCCGATCGGGCTCGTCGCCGGGGGAGCGGCGCCCTCGCCGGTGCCGTACGCGGACGTCGTCTGCGCCACCACGCACAAGGTGCTGCGCGGCCCCCGCGGCGGCATGATCCTTTGCGGCAGCGATCTCGCCGAGCGCATCGACCGCGCGGTCTTCCCGTTCACGCAGTCGGGCGCCCAGATGCACACCGTCGCCGCCAAGGCCGTCGCGTTCGGCGAGGCGGCGGCACCGGCCTTCGCGGCGTACGCCCGGCAGGTGGTCGCCAACGCCCGGGTGCTCGCCGGCGCCCTGGCCGCGGAGGGACTCGGGGTCGCCACCGGCGGCACGGACACGCACATGGTCGTGGTGGACCCGGCGCCCCTCGGCGTGGACGGGCGGACGGCGCGGGGCGCCCTGGCCGCCGCCGGGATGATCCTCGACACCTGCGTGCTGCCCCACGGCGACGCCCGCGGGCTGCGGCTGGGCACGGCGGCACTGACCACGCAGGGCATGCGGGAGGCGGAGATGCGGGAGGTCGCCGCGCTGCTGGCGGCGGTGGTGCGGGACGGGACGAGAGCCGTCCAGGCGCGTGGGGAGGTGCGGGAGCTGGCCGGGAGATTCCCGCCGTATCCCGTCTGAACGGGGGTGGACGCACGACCGGACACAGCTACGCGTGCAACCATCGTCGCTACCCGGAAGTCCCCAACCATATGCGCACATCGCTAGGGTGTGGGGCTGTGATGGCCAGCGAGACCTGTGGGGAAGCCTGTGCGTGAATACCTGCTGACGCTCTGCATCACGGCCGCGGTGACGTATCTGCTGACAGGGCCGGTACGGAAGTTCGCGATCGTGGCCGGAGCGATGCCGGAGATCCGGGCACGGGACGTGCACCGGGAACCCACTCCGCGGCTCGGCGGTATCGCGATGTTCATCGGGCTGTGCGCGGGCCTGCTGGTCGCCGACCACCTGACCAACCTCAGCGAGGTCTTCGAGACCTCCAACGAGCCGCGCGCCCTGCTCTCCGGCGCCGCCCTGATCTGGCTCATCGGCGTCCTGGACGACAAGTTCGAGATCGACGCCCTGATCAAGCTCGGCGGCCAGATGATCGCCGCGGGCGTCATGGTCATGCAGGGCCTGACGATCCTGTGGCTGCCCCTCCCCGGCGTGGGCAACGTCGCGCTGACCCAGTGGCAGGGCACCCTGCTGACGGTCGCGCTCGTCGTCATCACCATCAACGCGGTGAACTTCGTCGACGGCCTGGACGGTCTCGCGGCCGGCATGGTGTGCATCGCGGCCGCCGCGTTCTTCATGTACGCGTACCGCATCTGGTACAGCTACGGCATCGAGGCCGCCGCCCCGGCCACCCTCTTCGCGGCCATCCTCATGGGCATGTGCCTGGGCTTCCTGCCGCACAACATGCACCCCGCCCGGATCTTCATGGGCGACTCCGGGTCGATGCTGATCGGCCTGGTGCTGGCGGCCGGCGCGATCTCCGTCACCGGGCAGATCGACCCCGACTCGATGCGGCTCTTCGCGGGCGGGTCCGAGCGCGACGCGGTGCACCAGATGGTGCCCGTCTACATCCCGCTGCTGATGCCGCTGACGATCATCGCGATCCCCGCGGCGGACCTGGTGCTCGCGATCGTGCGGCGCACCTGGCGCGGCCAGTCCCCGTTCGCGGCGGACCGCGGGCACCTGCACCACCGGCTGCTGGAGATCGGCCACTCGCACAGCCGGGCCGTGCTGATCATGTACTTCTGGTCCGCGCTGATCGGCTTCGGCGCGCTGGCCTACTCGGTGAACTCGGCGTCCATGTGGATCGTGCTCGGCGTCGTCGCACTCAGCGCGGTCGGCCTGGTGCTGCTGCTGATGCCGCGCTACACGCCCCGGGTGCCGAGCTGGGCGCAGGCCGTCGTCCCGCCGCGCTACCGGCGCAGGCCCCGGCGGCCGGCGGAGCAGGGGGAGGCCTTGGAACCGGCGAAGGGCGGACCGGCCGTGGCGGACCACCGGCCGCCGCGGCGTCAGGCCAACGGCGCGCACGCCCTCGGCGGCCGGGCGGTCCGGAAACGCCACGAGGAGCGCACCGGGGCTCGCTGACGGACGGGTCTCGGCCGTCTGGATCCGTCTCCTGTGGAGCGGGCCGAGGATGTGATAGGAGACACGTTCCCCGGATCGGGCGGTCCACGGTGCCCGCAGCGTCCGGCTGTGGGCGCGTACGTCGAATACGTCCACTTCATGCGGGCGGAACAGCCCGGGAACGCTTGTGATACCTTGCACAAGCGTCGAACGGCACGTCTGCACCCAGCGCCGCCTGTGGCGGCGCGCCGAAACGTACGGCGACCCGGATCCGCGTCCCGAGGGCGCCCCACCCCCATCGCAGTCAGAAAAGCCCTGGGAGATGTCATGCCCCGAGCCACGCAGCGCAGCGTCCCGGGCCGACCGGTGACCGTGAGCGAGGCCATGCTTGCGGTACTCCGCATCGGACTCCTCAGCGCGGTCGCCGCCGCGGTGGTCGCCGGCGGTATCGGGGCTCTCGTGGACGGCTGGGCCGGTGTCGCGGGGGGCCTGCTCGGCATCGCGGTCCCGGTCGCGTTCCTCGCCGTCACCGCGGTGGTGGGTATGGTGACTGCCCGGCTCGCCCCGCAGCAGCTCGCGGCGGCGGTCATGGGCTCCTGGCTGATTAAGATCATCTTGCTGATGGTCGTGCTGTGGCTGCTCCAGGGACGCGACTTCTTCTCCATCTGGATGTTCTTCGGTGCGTTCCTGGTGGGGACATTCGGCTTTCTCGCGCTGGAGACCGCGGTCCTCTACCGCGCCCGCCTGGCCTACGTCAACCCGGACTCCGGTCAGGGAGAGGACGGCGAGGGAGGGGGGCGGTGACGGAGAAAGTAAAGGGTTGGTATGTTTGTGGAGCGGAAAGTAGTTGGTGGGCAGGCCCGGAGGGCAGCTCGCAGGGACTGACCGCTTCCGATCGGCCCGGCTCGGGCGTTCCCGGTGTGGATTCCGCGGGACCAGGTGCGCTGACCCAGTGCATACAGTCCCTCCCCGCCGGGCCGACCGCCGGATACGCCATCGCGCAACCGACCCTGTATGTCATGTACGGCTGCAGCTGAAGCTTCCTTCGGCCCTTCAAACATGGAGCACCCGCTGAACGCGCACGCGCTGACCCCAACGCCGCTCGCGGCGGGCGACGGCTTCCACACGCCGTCGATCGCCGAGTTCTTCCCCGACGCGGTCCTGTTCGAGGGAACGATCTTCGAGCTTAACCGTATCCGCATGGCTCTCGTGCTGGTCACCCTCGTGATCGCGGCACTGTTGTTCATCGCCATGCGCAAGCCGAAGGTCGTGCCCCGCGGCGGGCAGAACGTCGCGGAAGTAGCCATCGACTTCGTCCGCAACCAGATCGCCTTCGAGTCACTGGGCAAGAAGGAGGGCAACCGGTACCTGCCGTACCTGGTCACCCTCTTCTTCCTGATCTTCGGCGCCAACGTCCTCGCGATCACCCCGGGGGTGAACATCGCGGCGACCTCCACGATCGGGCTTCCGTTCCTGCTCGCCATCCTCACCTGGACGATCTACCACGTCCAGGGCATCAGGGAGCACGGAGTGCTGGGCTACGTGAAGGTTCAGACGGTGGTCCCCGGTGTGCCCAAGCAGATCTCCCCCCTGGTGATCCTCCTGGAGGCCCTCCAGGCGCTGATCATCCGGCCCTTCTCGCTGGCGCTGCGGCTGATGGCCAACATGATGGCCGGCCACATCCTTCTCGTCCTGTTCTTCAGCGGGGCCTCGTACCTGCTGCTGGAGGGCGGCGGTCTGCTGCCCGTCGCGGGTGTCGGCTCGGCCGTGATGGGCTTCGCCTTCACGGCGTTCGAGCTCTTCGTCGCAGCGCTGCAGGCCTATATCTTCACGCTGCTCACCGCGGTGTACATCAACATGGCGATCAGCCACGAACACTGACACTCGCGGACTGACCCGACGTCCGGACGATCCCCGTCCGGACGCCACACCATGGAAGGAAAACCAGTGAGCAACATCCTTGCCGCGACCGACGCCATGACCGGCAACCTGAACGCGATCGGCTACGGCCTGGCTGCCATCGGCCCCGGCATCGGCCTCGGCTTCATGGTCGGCAAGACCATCGAGGGCATGGCCCGCCAGCCCGAGGCGGCCCCGCTGCTCCGCAGCACCATGTTCCTCGGTTTCGCCTTCATCGAGGTCCTGGCCCTCCTCGGTCTCGTCGCAGGCTTCCTCTTCGCGTGATCGCCATGACAATGACGACACCGCTGGCAGCGGATGCGCCCGAGGGCATCGGCATCCTCCTGCCGGCCGGGGCAGACCTGTTCTGGGGCGCCGTCTGCTTCGTCATCCTCTTCGGTGTCCTGTGGAAGGCCGTTCTTCCCAAGGCTCAGAAGGCGCTGGCGGAGCGCACGGACGCCATCGAGGGCGGCATCGAGCGTGCCACGGCCGCCCAGACCGAGGCTCAGGAAGTCCTCGAGCAGTACAAGGCCCAGCTCGCCGAGGCCCGTCACGAGGCCGCGCGCCTGCGCCAGGAGGCGCAGGAGCAGGGTGCCGCGCTCATCGCCGAGATGCGTGCGGAGGGTCAGCGGCAGCGCGAGGAGATCGTCGCCGCCGGTCACGCCCAGGTCGAGGCCGACCGCAAGGTCGCCTCTGCCGCACTGCGCCAGGACATCGGCAAGCTCGCCACCGACCTGGCCGGCAAGCTCGTCGGTGAGTCCCTCGAGGACCACGCCCGTCAGAGCCGTGTGATCGACCGCTTCCTCGACGACCTCGAGGAGAAGGCCGAGGCCACGCGATGAACGGAGCGAGCCGCGAGGCCCTGGCGGCCGCACGGGAGCGACTCGACGCGCTGACCGACAGCACGTCGGTCGACGCCGCCGCACTCGCCGACGATCTGGCCGCTGTCACCGCGCTGCTCGACCGCGAGGTCAGCTTGCGTCGGGTCCTCACCGACCCGGCGCAGGCCGGTGAGGCCAAGGCCGACCTGGCCCAGCGCCTCTTCACCGGCCAGGTCGGGGGCCCCGCCCTCGACCTGCTGACCGGCATGGTGCGCTCCCGTTGGTCGCAGCCGCGCAACCTGGTGGACGCCGTGGAGGAGCTGGCCGACCTGGCCGACCTCACGGCGGCCCAGCGGGCGGGCAGGCTCGACGACGTGGAGGACGAGCTGTTCCGGTTCGGCCGGATCCTCTCGTCCAGCACGGAGCTGCGGTCCGCGCTGACCGACCGGTCCGCGAGCGTCACCGCCAAGGGCGAGCTGCTCGGCAGCCTGCTCGGCGGCCGCGCCGACGTCACGACCGAGCGCCTGGTGACGCGCCTGGTGACGGTGGCCCGGGGACGTAGCCTGGAAGCGGGACTCGAGTCCCTCTCCAAGCTCGCCGCCGAGCGCCGGAACCGCATGGTCGCCGTCGTCACGTCGGCGGTCCCGCTGAGCGACACCCAGCGCCGGCGCCTCGGCGCCGCACTGGTGAAGCTCTACGGCCGCGAGATGCACCTCAACCTCGACGTCGACCCCGAGGTCGTCGGCGGTATGCGGGTGCAGGTCGGTGACGAGGTCATCAACGGCTCCCTCGCGGACCGTCTCGAGGACGCCGCCCGCCGTCTGGCGAGCTAGCAGCAAACTGCATACGTAGAAATGCGGCCCGCGTTGGGCCGTGCAGAGGATTCACCTCATCAAGGGGGGAGTCCCCATCCCCCCTAAGTGAAACTTCGGGCCCAACAAGGAGAGCAGGGAACCCAGATGGCGGAGCTCACGATCCGGCCGGAGGAGATCCGGGACGCACTGGAGAACTTCGTCCAGTCGTACCAGCCGGACGCGGCCTCGCGCGAGGAGGTCGGTACGGTCACCACGGCCGGCGACGGCGTGGCGAGGGTCGAGGGACTGCCCTCGGCCATGGCCAATGAACTGCTGAAGTTCGAGGACGGCACCCTCGGCCTGGCGCTGAACCTCGAGGAGCGCGAGATCGGCGCCATCGTCCTCGGTGAGTTCAGCGGCGTCGAGGAGGGCCAGCCGGTCACCCGCACCGGCGAGGTCCTGTCGGTCGCCGTCGGCGACGGCTACCTCGGCCGTGTCGTCGACCCGCTCGGTCAGCCGATCGACGGCCTCGGCGACATCGACACCGTCGGCCGCCGCGCCCTCGAGCTGCAGGCCCCCACGGTCATGCAGCGCAAGTCGGTGCACGAGCCGATGGAGACGGGCTACAAGGCCGTCGACGCCATGACCCCGATCGGCCGTGGTCAGCGTCAGCTGATCATCGGCGACCGCCAGACCGGCAAGACCGCCCTGGCCGTCGACACGATCATCAACCAGCGCGACAACTGGCGCTCGGGCGACGTGAACAAGCAGGTCCGCTGCATCTACGTCGCCATCGGCCAGAAGGGCTCCACCATCGCGTCGGTCCGCCGCGCGCTGGAGGAGAACGGCGCGCTGGAGTACACGACCATCGTCGCCGCCCCGGCGTCCGACCCGGCCGGCTTCAAGTACCTGGCGCCGTACACGGGCTCGGCCATCGGCCAGCACTGGATGTACGAGGGCAAGCACGTCCTCATCATCTTCGACGACCTCTCGAAGCAGGCCGACGCCTACCGCGCCGTGTCCCTGCTGCTGCGCCGCCCGCCGGGCCGTGAGGCCTACCCGGGTGACGTCTTCTACCTGCACTCCCGTCTGCTGGAGCGCTGCGCGAAGCTCTCCGACGAGATGGGCAAGGGCTCGATGACCGGTCTGCCGATCGTCGAGACCAAGGCCAACGACGTCTCGGCGTTCATCCCGACCAACGTCATCTCCATCACCGACGGCCAGTGCTTCCTGGAGTCGGACCTCTTCAACGCCGGTCAGCGTCCCGCGCTGAACGTCGGTATCTCCGTCTCCCGAGTCGGTGGTTCCGCCCAGCACAAGGCGATGAAGCAGGTCTCCGGCCGCCTCCGCGTGGACCTCGCCCAGTTCCGTGAGCTGGAGGCGTTCGCCGCCTTCGGTTCCGACCTGGACGCCGCGTCGAAGTCGCAGCTGGAGCGCGGTCAGCGGATGGTCGAGCTGCTGAAGCAGAACCAGTACGAGCCGATGGCCACCGAGGACCAGGTCGTCTCCGTCTGGGCCGGCACCACCGGCAAGATGGACGAGGTGCCGGTCGCCGACATCCGCCGCTTCGAGAAGGAGCTGCTGGAGTACCTGCACCGCAAGGAGCAGGGCCTCCTCACCTCCATCCGGGAGGGCGGCAAGATGTCGGACGACACCCTGACGGCCGTCGCCGACGCGATCGCGGAGTTCAAGAAGCAGTTCGAGACCTCCGACGGCAAGCTGCTCGGCGAGGACGCCCCGGCCGCCGCCGCCAAGTGACGTAAGGAAGGGACCTGACTCATGGGAGCCCAGCTCCGGGTCTACAAGCGTCGCATCCGATCCGTCACCGCGACCAAGAAGATCACCAAGGCGATGGAGATGATCGCCGCCTCGCGCGTCGTCAAGG
>NZ_JAVRHI010000549.1:0-28887 GCF_034105845.1 Streptomyces sp. CRN 30
CGGGGCGCCCGCCATCGCCGCGGCCACACCCGCCGCCACCGCCCGCCCGCCGTAGATGCCCTCGCCGTCGTGGCTGACCGTGCCGTCGACGGCCACCAGCCGCGCCGCCTCCGCCGGCCGGCCCGCCGCGAACACCCCGAAGGGCGCCGCCCGCATGGCCAGCCCGTCGCTCCACGCGTGCCGGTGCTGGGCCGAGATGGGGGCCGCGAGGCCCCGGCGCAGGTTCTCCAGGGTGCCGCGCTCGCTGAACCCCGCGCCCCGGAACGGGCCCTCGTCCCGGTCCGCGATCCACTCGTGCCAGGCCGCCTCGACATGGGCGACGGTGAGCGCCGAGCCGTGCCGGGCCAGCAGCAGCCCGGAGAAGATCGCGTACTCCGTGTCGTCCGTGCCGCACGGGCGCTCGGCTACGAAGCCCGTGATCCGGCCCCAGCGGGCGCGGATCTGGGAGGGCTTCATGTTCTCGGCGGGCGCGCCCAGCGCGTCCCCGACCGCGAGCCCGAGCAGCGCGCCGCGCGCCCGCTCACGGAGTCCGGGCGTGTCCTCGGGAGCCGCAGGGAGCGGGGCCGGGGAAGGAAGCGGGGCCGGGGCCGGCGGTGAGGGCGGGGGCAGGGGAGTGCGGGCGACGGAAGCCATGCGCTTGCCTCTCTGCGAGCGAGCGACGAGCCGCGGAGCCCCGCGGACGGTCTCCCGGGGCCGACTGGTCGGCTCATCGGATCTTTGCCACAACCCGCCCCCCGTCGGCCCCCTGCAACCGCGGGTATTCACCCGGTCGATCGACACCGGCGCGAACGAACGTTCGGCATGGCGTACGAGAGGAGCGTCGTGTCCTCCGCCGCCGTCGAGTCGCGCGACCGGCTTCTCCGCGCGATCGCCTCCGCAGCACAAAACCGCAGGTAAGTACGGCCTTCCTTGCTGGCGGCGGGTCTCACCGAGGCGTATCTTCGATTTCGTCGGAACTTGGAATCAGTCCAACTTTAGGCGGCTGGAGGTCCCCCATGGCCATCATCGAGACCGAGGCGCCCCTGCACGAGGCGCACCGCGACAACCACACGCACCGGGACGTCAACGGTGGCTGGCTGCGCCCCGCCGTCTTCGGCGCCATGGACGGGCTCGTCTCCAACCTCGCCCTGATGACCGGTGTCGCGGGCGGCTCGGCGAACCAGCAGGCCGTCGTCGTCGCGGGCCTCGCGGGGCTCGCCGCCGGCGCTTTCTCCATGGCCGCCGGCGAGTACACCTCCGTGGCCTCCCAGCGGGAGCTCGTCGAGGCCGAGCTCGACATCGAACGGCGGGAGCTGCGCAAGCACCCGGCGGCCGAGGAGCGGGAGCTCGCCGCACTGTACGAGACCCGCGGTGTCGAACCGGCGCTCGCCCGCGAGGTCGCCCGGCAGCTCTCCCGCGACCCCGAGCAGGCCCTGGAGATCCATGCGAGAGAGGAGCTGGGCATCGACCCCGGCGACCTGCCCTCGCCCACCGTGGCCGCCGTCTCCTCCTTCGGCTCCTTCGCCCTCGGCGCCCTGCTCCCGGTGCTGCCGTACCTGCTCGGCGCCACCGCGCTGTGGCCCGCCGTGCTGCTCGCCCTCGTCGGGCTCTTCGCCTGCGGTGCGGTCGTGGCCAAGGTGACGGCGCGGTCCTGGTGGTTCAGCGGGCTGCGGCAGCTGGTCCTCGGCGGGGCCGCGGCGGGTGTGACCTATGTCCTGGGCGGCCTGTTCGGCGCGGTCGTATGATGGAGAGTCCGACTACCTATGCGAGGGACCGTATAAGTAGTCGTTACCACGCGGTTTCGAATGGTTGACCGGTGGGCATGAGCCGTAAGCGCCGAGGGCAATGACGCTCCGGCGCACCCCCGTGGAGGGCGACGCAGCCCCCCACGCCCGGACCGACGGACACGGACCTGTCCGGTCGGTCCCTCTCATCCAACCGCCGTGCGCGGTACCCGCACCGCGCACCCGCGGCGTCCGCATGATGGAACGACGTTTTCAGTTCCCGAGAATGGTTCCATCATGTAACCTGCACGAAATTTTGCACTCTGTGCAGAGGGCCAGCGTCGTCCCTCGGTATCTGCGCCCCCAAGCCCGCGAAGACAGACCGCGAAGCGCCTGGGAGGCGATCCAGCCTCACTGACGACGACGGGAGAGCCGATGCGTACGCCGCGCCAGCCGTCCCAGCACTCCGCGAATGGCCAGAACTGGTCCTTCATGGATGCTCGCCCTGCTGCGCAGGGTATGTACGACCCCCGCAACGAGCACGACGCCTGCGGCGTCGGCTTCGTGGCCACCCTCACCGGTGAGGCGAGCCATGCGCTGGTCGAGCAGGCGCTCACGGTTCTGCGCAACCTCGAGCACCGGGGCGCCACCGGATCCGAGCCCGACTCCGGAGACGGTGCGGGAATTCTCTCGCAGGTGCCGGACTCCTTCTTCCGCGAGGTGGCCGGATTCGATCTGCCCGAGGCCGGCGGTTACGCCGTCGGCATCGCCTTCCTGCCGAACGACGGCACCGCCGACGCCGCCCGGCGCATCGACGCGATCGCCGTCGAGGAGGGCCTCACCGTCCTCGGCTGGCGCGAGGTGCCGGTCGCCCCCGGCCTGCTCGGCGCCACCGCCCGCGCCACGATGCCGGCCTTCCGCCAGCTCTTCGTCACCGACACCGTCGGCGCGAGCAAGGGCATCGACCTGGACCGCAAGGCCTTCGGCTTGCGCAAGCGCGCCGAGCGCGAGGTCGGCGTGTACTTCCCGTCGCTCTCCGCGCGCACGATCGTCTACAAGGGGATGCTCACCACCGGTCAGCTGGAGCCCTTCTTCCCGGACCTGTCCGACCGCCGCTTCGCCTCCGCGATCGCCCTCGTCCACTCCCGCTTCTCCACCAACACGTTCCCCAGCTGGCCGCTCGCACACCCGTACCGATTCGTCGCCCACAATGGCGAGATCAACACGGTCAAGGGCAACCGCAACTGGATGCGCGCCCGCGAGTCCCAGCTGGCCTCGGACCTCTTCGGGAACCAGGAGAACCTGGACCGGATGTTCCCGGTCTGCACCCCGGACGCCTCCGACTCCGCCTCCTTCGACGAGGTCCTGGAGCTGCTCCACCTCGGCGGCCGCTCCCTGCCGCACTCGGTGCTGATGATGATCCCGGAGGCGTGGGAGAACCACGACTCCATGGACCCGGCCCGGCGCGCGTTCTACCAGTTCCACTCCACGATGATGGAGCCCTGGGACGGCCCCGCCTGCGTCACCTTCACCGACGGCACCCAGGTCGGCGCGGTCCTCGACCGCAACGGCCTGCGCCCCGGCCGCTACTGGGTCACCGACGACGGCCTCGTCGTCCTCGGCTCCGAGGTCGGCGTCCTGGACATCGACCCCGCCAAGGTCGTCCGCAAGGGCCGCCTCCAGCCGGGCCGCATGTTCCTCGTCGACACCGCCGAGCACCGCATCATCGAGGACGACGAGATCAAGGCCGCCCTCGCCGCCGAGCACCCCTACCAGGAGTGGCTGGAGGCCGGCGAGATCGAGCTCTCCGACCTCCCCGAGCGCGAGCACATCGTGCACACCCACGCCTCGGTCACCCGCCGCCAGCAGACCTTCGGCTACACCGAGGAGGAGCTGCGGATCATCCTCGCGCCGATGGCCAAGGCCGGCGCCGAGCCGATCGGCTCCATGGGCACCGACTCGCCCATCGCGGCGCTGTCCGCGCGCCCCCGGCTGCTGTTCGACTACTTCACCCAGCTGTTCGCGCAGGTCACCAACCCGCCGCTGGACGCCATCCGCGAGGAGCTGGTCACCTCGCTGCGCTCCTCGCTGGGCCCGCAGGGCAACCTCCTGGAGCCGACCGCCGCGTCCTGTCGCAGCGTCACCCTGCCCTTCCCGGTGATCGACAACGACGAGCTGGCCAAGCTCATCCACATCAACGCCGACGGCGACATGCCCGGCATGAAGGCCGCGACCCTCTCCGGTCTCTACCGGGTCTCCGGCGGCGGCGACGCCCTCGCCGCGCGCATCGAGGAGATCTGCGCCGAGGCCGACGCCGCCATCGACAACGGCGCCCGGCTGATCGTCCTCTCCGACCGCCACTCCGACGCCGAGCAGGCGCCGATCCCCTCGCTGCTGCTCACCGCGGCCGTCCACCACCACCTCATCCGCACCAAGCAGCGCACCCAGGTGGGCCTGCTGGTGGAGGCCGGCGACGTCCGCGAGGTCCACCACGTCGCCCTGCTCATCGGCTTCGGTGCCGCCGCCGTCAACCCCTACCTGGCGATGGAGTCCGTCGAGGACCTGGTCCGCGCGGGCACGTTCCTGCCCGGTATGGAGCCCGAACAGGCCATCCGCAACCTGATCTACGCCCTCGGCAAGGGCGTCCTGAAGGTCATGTCCAAGATGGGCATCTCCACCGTCGCCTCCTACCGCGGCGCCCAGGTGTTCGAGGCCGTCGGCCTGGACGAGGGCTTCGTGGAGAAGTACTTCAACGGCACCGCCACCAAGATCGGCGGCGTCGGCATCGACGTCGTCGCCGAGGAGGTCGCCGCCCGCCACGCCAAGGCCTACCCGGCCTCCGGCATCGCCCCGGCGCACCGTGCGCTGGAGATCGGCGGCGAGTACCAGTGGCGCCGCGAGGGCGAGCCGCACCTGTTCGACCCGGAGACGGTCTTCCGCCTGCAGCACTCCACGCGCTCGGGCCGCTACGACGTGTTCAAGCAGTACACGGACCGCGTCAACGAGCAGTCCGAGCGGCTGATGACGCTGCGCGGCCTGTTCGGGTTCGCCAGCGACCGCCCCTCGATCCCGGTCGAGGAGGTCGAGCCGGTCTCCGAGATCGTCAAGCGCTTCTCCACCGGCGCCATGTCGTACGGCTCCATCTCCCGCGAGGCGCACGAGACCCTCGCCATCGCCATGAACCAGCTGGGCGGCAAGTCCAACACCGGTGAGGGCGGCGAGGACCCGGAGCGCCTGTACGACCCGGCGCGCCGCTCGGCGATCAAGCAGGTGGCCTCCGGCCGCTTCGGCGTCACGAGCGAGTACCTGGTCAACGCCGACGACATCCAGATCAAGATGGCCCAGGGCGCCAAGCCCGGCGAGGGCGGCCAGCTGCCCGGCCACAAGGTGTACCCGTGGGTGGCGAAGACCCGGCACTCGACGCCGGGCGTGGGGCTCATCTCCCCGCCGCCGCACCACGACATCTACTCCATCGAGGACCTGGCGCAGCTGATCCACGACCTCAAGAACGCCAACCCGCAGGCCCGCATCCACGTGAAGCTGGTCTCCGAGGTCGGCGTCGGGACCGTGGCCGCGGGTGTGTCCAAGGCCCACGCGGACGTCGTGCTCATCTCCGGCCACGACGGCGGTACGGGTGCCTCCCCGCTCACCTCGCTGAAGCACGCGGGCGGCCCCTGGGAGCTCGGCCTCGCCGAGACCCAGCAGACGCTGCTGCTCAACGGCCTGCGCGACCGCATCGTCGTGCAGACCGACGGCCAGCTGAAGACCGGCCGCGACGTCGTCATCGCCGCGCTCCTCGGCGCCGAGGAGTTCGGTTTCGCGACGGCGCCGCTCGTCGTCTCCGGCTGCGTCATGATGCGCGTCTGCCACCTGGACACCTGCCCCGTGGGCATCGCCACCCAGAACCCGGTGCTGCGCGAGCGGTTCTCCGGCAAGGCCGAGTACGTCGTCAACTTCTTCCAGTTCATCGCCGAGGAGGTCCGCGAGCTCCTCGCCGAGCTGGGCTTCCGCTCCATCGAGGAGGCCGTCGGTCACGCCGAGGCCCTCGACGTGACCCGCGCGGTGGACCACTGGAAGGCGCAGGGCCTGGACCTGGAGCCGCTGTTCCACGTGCCGGACCTGCCCGAGGGCGCCGTGCGCCACCAGCTGGTCACGCAGGACCACGGCCTGGAGAAGGCGCTCGACAACGAGCTGATCAAGCTCGCCGCCGACGCGCTCTCCGCGACCGCCCCGGAGGACGCCCAGCCGGTCCGCGCCCAGGTCGCCATCCGCAACATCAACCGCACGGTCGGCACCATGCTCGGCCACGAGGTGACGAAGAGGTTCGGCGGCGCGGGCCTGCCCGACGACACCGTCGACATCACCTTCACCGGCTCGGCGGGCCAGTCCTTCGGCGCGTTCCTGCCGCGCGGCGTGACCCTCCGCCTGGAGGGCGACGCCAACGACTACGTCGGCAAGGGCCTCTCCGGCGGCCGCGTCATCGTCCGCCCGGACCGGGGCGCCGACCACCTCGCCGAGTACTCCACCATCGCGGGCAACACCATCGCGTACGGCGCGACCGGCGGCGAGCTGTTCCTGCGCGGCCGCACCGGCGAGCGGTTCTGCGTCCGCAACTCCGGCGCCACGGTCGTCGCCGAGGGCGTGGGCGACCACGGCTGCGAGTACATGACCGGCGGTCACGCGGTCGTCCTCGGCGAGACGGGACGCAACTTCGCGGCCGGCATGTCGGGTGGCGTCGCCTACGTGATCGACCTCGACCGCGACCACGTCAACGCCGGCAACGTCGGCGCCGTGGAGGCCCTGGACGACACCGACAAGCAGTGGCTGCACGATGTCGTGCGCCGCCACCAGGAGGAGACCGGCTCCACCGTCGCGGGCAAGCTCCTGGCGGAGTGGGACACCGCGGTGAACCGCTTCAGCAAGATCATCCCCAGCACGTACAAGGCAGTGCTCGCCGCCAAGGACGCCGCCGAGCGAGCCGGACTCACCGAGTCCGAGATCACCGAGAAGATGATGGAGGCGGCGACCAATGGCTGATCCCAAGGGCTTTCTCAACCACGGGCGCGAGGTCGCCCAGTCGCGGCCGGTCGACGAGCGCGTCAAGGACTGGAACGAGGTCTACGTCCCCGGTTCCCTGCTGCCGATCATCAGCAAGCAGGCCAGCCGGTGCATGGACTGCGGCATCCCGTTCTGCCACAACGGCTGTCCGCTCGGGAACCTGATCCCCGAGTGGAACGACTACGCCTACCGCGAGGACTGGCAGGCGGCCTCCGAGCGGCTGCACGCCACGAACAACTTCCCGGAGTTCACGGGCCGCCTGTGCCCCGCCCCGTGCGAGTCGGCGTGCGTGCTCGGCATCAACCAGCCGCCGGTCACCATCAAGAACGTCGAGGTCTCGATCATCGACAAGGCGTGGGACAGCGGTGACGTCCACCCGCAGGTCCCCGAGCGCCTCTCCGGCAAGACCGTCGCCGTGATCGGCTCCGGTCCCGCGGGCCTGGCCGCCGCCCAGCAGCTCACCCGGGCCGGCCACACCGTCGCCGTCTACGAGCGCGCGGACCGCATCGGAGGACTGCTCCGCTACGGCATCCCCGAGTTCAAGATGGAGAAGCGGCACATCAACCGCCGTATCGAGCAGATGCGCGCGGAGGGCACCAAGTTCCGCACCGGTGTCGAGATCGGCCGTGACCTCGACGCGGCGGCGCTGCGCCGGCGGTACGACGCCGTCGTCGTCGCGGCCGGCGCCACCACCGCCCGCGACCTGCCCGTCCCGGGCCGCGAGCTCAAGGGCGTGTACCAGGCCATGGAGTACCTGCCCCTGGCCAACAAGGTCCAGGAAGGCGACTACGTCACCTCCCCCATCTCGGCGAAGGACAAGCACGTCGTCGTGATCGGCGGCGGTGACACCGGCGCGGACTGCGTGGGCACCGCCCACCGCCAGGGCGCCGCCTCCGTCACCCAGCTGGAGATCATGCCGCGGCCGGGCGAGGACCGGAACGCCAACCAGCCCTGGCCGACCTTCCCGATGCTCTACAAGGTCACCTCTGCCCACGAGGAGGGCGGCGAGCGCATCTACTCGGCGGGCACCAGCCACTTCGAGGGCGACGAAGACGGCAACGTCCAGTGGCTGCACCTGTCCGAGGTCGAGTTCGTCGACGGCAAGCTGACCTCCAAGCCGGGCACCGAGCGGAAGATCCCCGCCCAGCTGGTCACCCTCGCCATGGGCTTCACCGGCACCGACCAGCAGAACGGCCTGGTCGAGCAGTTCGGCCTGGAGCTCGACGCGCGCGGCAACATCGCCCGCGACGCCGACTACCAGACCAACGTGCCCGGCGTGTTCGTCGCCGGTGACGCGGGCCGCGGCCAGTCCCTCATCGTGTGGGCCATCGCGGAGGGCCGCTCGGCCGCCCGCGGGGTCGACCGCTTCCTGACCGGCGCGAGCGAACTGCCGGCCCCGATCCGCCCGACGGACCGCTCACTGACGGTCTGATCCATCACCCCGAACGTCCCGTACAACGGCGTACGGAACACCGCGGCGCCCACCTTGTCCCCGACCGGACGCGGGTGGGCGCCGCGCGTTTCCCCCTCCGGGGGTCACGGCACCTGGTACGTCTCCCCGTACATCCCCCAGGTCAGCGGCGTGCTCAGGTCCATGTTCCCGGCCTGGAGGAACCGCCGCTGCGCCGTGTCGATGCGGGAGGTGTCGCGGCTCGCGGTCTCGGTCCGCATCGTCTCGCGGCGGACGTCGAGGAAGGCGTCGAGGAAGGCCTTCTCGTCGCCGCCCCGCGCGGGGAGTTCGGCCTCCTCCAGGGCGCGTTCGCGCAGACCGTAGAAGCTGTCCGCGTCGGTGCCCGGACCGTGCAGCACCATCGCGTCGTAGTAGACGAACTGGCCGAGGGTGCCCAGTCCGTCGAGCTTCGCCAGCCGTACCGCGGGGTCGAAGTAGACGTCGTCGCGCTCGGCCTCCTGGGCCTCCTGGAACGCCGGGAGCCGCGACTCCGCCTGCCAGGCCGCGGTGAAACCGGGGTCCAGGCCCTCGTGGGAGTCCGTGCCGTCCACCTCGCGCAGCGCCGGGAGGTACCGGGCGAGCCCGTTGTCCGGGTGGGACTCCGTGTAGCGCTCGACCAGGGCGAGCAGGTCGTGGGTGCCGGTGCAGAAGCCGACGATGCCCGCGGTGTAGCCCCGGCCGTCGCCCACGTCCTCCACGATCCCGTACGTGGTGCGCCAGTCCGTCGTCGAGTCGCGGGCGGTCGCGACCAGCTGGTGCGCCAGTTCCTTCTTGTCCGGGGCGGCGAGACCGGGGGGCGCGTCGGCGATCGCCTCGTCCTCGGCGGTGCCCTCGTCCTCGGCCCGTACCTTCGCGTCCCCGGCCCCCTGGGCCGGCGCGGACGCGGCGGCCCGGTCGCCCGGGGCGTCCGTGTCCGAGGACCCGGGAGTTAACAGGTAGACCGCCGCCGTGATGGCAACAGGGGCGGCCGCGAGGAGAAGACAACCGGCGCGTTTCATGGCGCACAGATTATGTGCAGGGCGCACGAAGGGGCGACTGTGCCCCTGTGTGCGCTGTGCGCCCCCTGCGCTCTCACCATGATCAGAAGGCCGCTACGCTCGGCACTCCCTCACCGCCCCGCCCGATGGGAGTCCCGTATGCCCGCCATCAGCCTCAGCAAGGTCGAGGAGGCCGCCCCCGCGCTGGTCAGCCTCTACAAGACCGCCGGGGTCTCGCTCGCGAAACACGGGCTCGGCGAGCAGCGGGCCGCCGTCTACCTCGTCGTCGACCACAGCGGCTCCATGCGGCCGTACTACGAGGACGGCAGCGTCCAGGCCCTCGCGGACCGCGTCCTCGGGCTCTCCGCGCACCTCGACGACGACGGGACCGTCCCCGTGGTCTTCTTCTCCACGGACATAGACGCGGTCACGGACATCGAACTCGCCGGCCACCAGGGCCGCATCGAGCGGATCGTCTCCGGCCTCGGGCACATGGGGAGGACCAGCTACCACCTGGCCATGGACGCCGTCATCGACCACTACCTCGACAGCGGCGCCGAGGCCCCCGCCCTGGTCGTCTTCCAGACCGACGGCGGACCGGTCAGCAGGCCCGCCGCCGAGCGGTACCTGTGCAAGGCCGCCCGGCTTCCGCTGTTCTGGCAGTTCGTCGGGTTCGGGGACCCGGACAGCAGGCAGTTCGACTTCCTGCGCCGGCTCGACGAACTGCCGGTGCCCCACCGGCGCGTGGTGGACAACGCCGGCTTCTTCCACGCCGGCGCGGACCCGCGACAGGTCCCCGACCGCCTCCTGTACGACCGGCTCCTCGACGGGTTCCCCGAGTGGCTGGCGGCGGCGCGGGACGCCGGAATCGTACGGTGAGCGGGCGGCCGAACCGCACCCATTGGCGTGCCGGAGCGCCCGTGCCACCCTGAGGTGAGCCACCGGGGAGGGCGACGCGATGGACGGCGCACGGTCGGTCAGCAGCGACGGCAGCGTGATCAGGGGCGGCAGGGGCGCGCCCGCGGGCAGGGGCGAGAAGGCCGCGGACTGGGCCGACGGACGGCTCGGCGCCTACACCCTCGCCAAGGCCCAGATGCGCAAGGTCTTCCCGGACCACTGGTCCTTCATGCTCGGCGAGATCTGCCTCTACAGCTTCATCGTCCTCATCCTCACCGGCGTCTACCTCACCCTCTTCTTCGAGCCGAGCAGTGCCGAGGTCGTCTACACGGGCTCCTACGAACCGCTCAACGGCATCCTCATGACCCGGGCGTTCGAATCCACCCTGGACATCAGCTTCGACCTGCGCGGCGGCCTGCTGATCCGGCAGATCCACCACTGGGCCGCGCTCGTCTTCGTCGCCGGGATGCTCGTGCACATGATGCGGGTGTTCTTCACCGGCGCGTTCCGCAAGCCCCGCGAGATCAACTGGCTGTTCGGCTGGACCCTGCTGATGCTCGGCATGATCACCGGCCTGACCGGCTACTCGCTCCCCGACGACCTGCTCTCCGGCACGGGCCTGCGCTTCGCCCAGGGCGCCATCCTGTCGATCCCGGTCGTGGGGACGTACCTGGCCTTCTTCCTCTTCGGCGGCGAGTTCCCCGGCACCGACATCATCCCGCGGCTCTACCCCATCCACATCCTGCTGCTCCCCGGCATCATGCTGGCGCTGATCGTCGCCCACCTCATCCTGGTCGTGTACCACAAGCACACCCAGTACCCCGGCCCCGGACGCACGCAGCGCAACGTCGTCGGCATGCCGCTGCTGCCCGTCTACATGGCCAAGGCGGGCGGGTTCTTCTTCCTCGTCTTCGGCGTGCTCACCCTGATGGCGGCGGTCGCGACCATCAACCCCGTCTGGGCGTACGGCCCCTACCGGCCCGACCTGGTGACCACCGGCGCCCAGCCCGACTGGTACCTGGGCTTCTCCGAGGGGCTGATCCGGGCGATGCCCGGCTGGGAGATCGACCTCTTCGGGCACACCCTCGCCCTCGGCGTCCTCATCCCCTTCATGCTCTTTCCGGCCGTCATGCTCGCCATCGCCGTCTACCCGTTCTTCGAGGCGTGGATCACCGGCGACCGGCGCGAGCACCACATCCTGGACCGGCCGCGCAACGTCCCCGTCCGCACCGGGCTGGGCGTCGCCTGGCTGAGCCTGTACGGCGTCGCGCTGATCGGCGGCGGCAACGACATCATCGCCGTGCGCTTCCACCTCTCGATCAACGCCGTCACCTGGTTCGTGCGCGTCTCCTTCTTCGCGGTGCCGGTGCTCGCCTTCATCGTCACCCAACGGATCTGCCTGGGCCTGCAGCGCCGCGACCGCGACAAGGTGCTGCACGGCCTGGAGACCGGCACGATCAAACGGCTCCCGCACGGCGAGTACGTCGAGGTCCACGCACCCCTCTCGCAGGCCCGCATGTTCACCCTCACCCAGCACGAGCAGCCCGAGCCGTACGACCCGGGCCCGCGCGTCGACGCCAACGGCGTCACCCGCCGCGTCAGGAACACCGACCGGCTGCGCGCCCGGCTCGCCCGGGCCATGTACGGCACGGACGCCCGCGTCGCGAAACCGACGCCGGAGGAGTACCGGGAGCTGACGAGCGGCGACCACCACTGACGCCTCAGGCCCGCCCGCCGTACCCCGCTCCCTCCAGCAGCCCGACGATCTCCGCATGCCCGGTCTGCCGGTCGTCGCCCGCCACCGCCCGGCCGTCGACGACCAGTTCGACCACGACGGTGGTGCCGCCGTCCGCCGCCGGCACACGGCGCACCGTGACCTCGTGACCGGTGCCGTGCAGCCGCTCCAGGGAGGCGCGCAGTTCGGCCGCCACGTCCAGCGCCGACCAGCGGCGGGCCTCCGCCAGAGCCTGTGCGCGCGCCCGCGCACCGTGCGCCAGCAGGGCGCGCACGCAGGACGGCGAGCCCCGGCGGGCCGCCGTCACGAGCGGGGGCTCGTCGGAGGGCCCGGACCGGTCCGGGTGCGCCCCGGCCGCCAGGAGCGCCTCCACCACCTCCGCGTGCCCCCCGAGCACCGCCCACGTCAGCGCCGTGAAGCCGCCCTCCTCCACCAGGTCGGGCTTCGCCCCGCCCGCGAGCAGCGCGCGCACCACCTCCAGGTGACCACCGCAGGCCGCCCCGCACAGCGGCGCGTCGATGCCCGCGCTGAGCCGGTCGGGCCGGGCACCGGCCGCCAGCAACAGCCGTACGATGCCGGGCTCGTCCTGCAACGCCGCCAGGTACAGGACCGACTGGCCGTCCTCGTCGGTCGCCTCCGGATCGGCACCTGCCCGCAGGCGCCCCACGACCGCGTTCTCGTCACTCTCGTACACCGCCGTGAAAAGACCGGCCGACGGTTCGTGCTCGTTCACGTTCATGCCTACCAAGCGTCGCAAACGCCCTAGGTGTCGCACTCCAGAACCGACCGGCACAGCCCGCAGCGGGCACGCACCCGGCCGCGGACCGGCACCCTGATGCGCTGGTGGCACGTGGGACACGGGAAGGACACCCGCAGCGGCCCCCCGCCGTCCGGCGTGAACGCGTACGGGACGTCCGGCCGCGGGCCTGGCGGCCGGTGGCCCCGGGCGCCGGACCCGGCGGCGTCCTGCGCCGAGCGGCGGTCCCGGGCGTAACGGCGGCGGCCCGCCCAGCCCGCCGCGGTCAGCGGCGGCTGCCGCCCGTCGAGGCGGGCCCGGTCCGCGCCCCTGGTGTACGCGGTGTACGCCTGCGGACTGGTGAATAACACCGACGGGTCCTCACCGAAGAGGAACGCCCGCTTCGCCAGTACGTAGCCGAACTCCTCGGGCGTCAGGTAGCCCAGCTTCTGCGAGGAGGCCCCGTCCTCCCGGTACGCGTCCAGCAGCAGCCAGCCCGCGCCCAGGTACGTCGCCGCCGTGTCGGTGAGGATCTCGTTGTCACGGGTGCCGGGGAAGGACAGGCCGAGACGGTGCAGGTACACGTGCATCACCTCGTGCGCGAGGGCCGCGCCGATGTCCCGCCGGTGGGTGCGGAAACGGTCGTTGAGCTCGATGAAGTACTCGGGGCCCGCGGCCAGTTCGACATCGGCCGCGTGCGTCATCTCCCGGAAACCGATGATCATCCGGGCGTCCGGCAGCCGGTAGTGCCGCACCAGCTCGCGGGCCACGCGCTGGGCCCCCAGATGCAGGTCGTCGGTGTCGGCGAAGGCCACGTCGACGGGCGCCACACTCGTGGCGAACGTCTGGACCGTGTCGTACGAGAGCCGTCTGTACAGCGCGGTGATCGACTCCCGCACCAGGTCCAGATGCGGGAAGCCGTGCCGGACCGGTCCGCCGTTCGCCACGTCCGCACCCCCACGACGCCTCGACTCCGTCCCACTCTAGAGCGACGGCGGGCCCCCTGCGATACTCCGCCCCATGGCCACCGAGCGGCGTACCGCCCGCACCGTGTCGCTGCGCGTCGGCGCGGCGGACGACGACCTGGAACAGCGACTCGGCGACGAACTCGACGCCTTCAACGCCCGCGCCACCGGCGCCGCGGAATGGGCGGAGTTCTCCGTCCGGCTGACCGACGCGGCCGGCCGGCTGGCCGGCGGGCTCACCGCCTCCGTCTGGGGCACCCTGTGCACCGTCGACCTGCTGTGGGTCCGCGAGGACCTGCGCGGCGCCGGCTGGGGCGGCCGTCTCCTGGGAGCGGCCGAGGAGGAGGGCACCCGGCGCGGCTGCACCGACATCACCCTCTCCACGTACACCTTCCAGGCCCCCGACTTCTACCGCAAACACGGCTACCGGGAGACCGGCCGCATCGAGGGCGTCCCCGGCGGCCACGCGGACGTGTACTTCCACAAGCCGCTGCACCGCTCCCCGCGCCCACCGGCCCCCTGACCACCCCCCCCGCGGCCACCCGCCCCGGGCACCGCCGTTCCGACCGGCGGACAGCACCGGGCCCGGCGCCCCGCCCCACGTAGGCTGACACGCATGACCACCAGCGATTCCGGTGCCGTGACCAGTGACATCGACCCGGCCGTCCGCGCCGAGCTCACCCGGCTGCGGGACAGCATCGACAACATCGACGCCGCCGTCGTCCACATGCTCGCCGAGCGCTTCAAGGCCACCCAGCGCGTCGGCCACCTCAAGGCCGAACACCGGCTGCCGCCCGCCGACCCGGCCCGCGAGACCCAGCAGATCGCCCGGCTGCGCCGGCTCGCCGAGACCGCCAAACTCGACCCGGCGTTCGCCGAGAAACTCCTCAACTTCATCATCGCCGAGGTCATCCGCCACCACGAGCGCATCGCGGACGACACTGTCAACGGCGCCTCCGGCACGGGGGAGTGACACCGGGCCCGGCAAGGGGCATCCTGCGAGGACTCCAGTCGAGTCATGGGCACGCGCGCCGAGCGTGGGCCCCGTGCCGATGTGTCCGAGCGAGGGGACGTCGGGCCATGCCATCGAATGCGAAGATCCTCATCGTCGACGACCACGAGGACACCCTGTACGCCCTGGAGAGCGCCCTGGCCCCACTGGGCTACCGGCTCACCCGCGCCACCAGCGGCGACGCGGCCCTCAAGGAAGTCCTGCGCGGCCAGGTCGGGCTGCTCCTCCTCGACGTGCGCATGCCCGGCGTCAGCGGCCTCGACGTCGTCCGCTACATGCGCCGCCTGGAACAGACCCAGCACATCCCCATCGTCCTGCTCACCGGGTTCGGCATGGACACCGAACTCGCCTCCACCGCCTTCCAGCTGGGCGTCGCCGACCTGGTCATGAAACCCACCGACCCCTGGTCACTGCGGACCAAGGTCCGCTACCTGTACGACGCCTACCGGCGCACCGACGCCCTGGAACGCGAGGTGCGCGAACTCCGCGCCCGCGTCCACGAACACCCGCCGGACCCCGACCTGCCACCCCCCGGGGACCGGGTGCACGCCCAGCGCGCCCCGTACGGGACCCACGACACCGGCGCGGACGGCGGCCGCGCCGGACGGATCGCACAGGACCGGACCTAGAGCCCCACGACAGGACATCCGCAACAGGCCCCGAACCGCGCGCGGGTCCGCGCCCGCGCGCGCACGGTGTGACGGGCTCCCGTCGGGCCCGCCCCTGTGCCTCGTCAGCGGCATCAGGCAGCATGTCCTCCATGTCCGTACTGACGCGCGACGAAGCGCAGACCCGTGCCAGGCTCCTCGACGTCCACCGCTATGAGATCACCCTCGACCTCACCCGCGGCGACGACACCTTCGACTCCCGCACCCTCATCCGCTTCACCGTGCGGGACGGCCAGGAGACCACGGACACCTTCGTCGAGCTCAAGCCCGCCGAACTGCGCTCGGTCACCCTCGACGGACAGCCCCTCGACCCCACCGCCCTCGACGGCAACCGGCTCCCCCTCACCCACCTCACCGCGGGCGAGCACGAGCTCCGCCTCGACACCGCCATGCGCTACTCCCGCACCGGCGAGGGCATGCACCGCTTCACCGACCCCACCGACGGCGAGACCTACGTCTACACCCAGCTCTTCCTCGACGACGTCCAGCGCGTCTTCCCGGCCTTCGACCAGCCCGACCTCAAGGCCGTCTTCGACCTCACCGTCACCGCCCCCGACGGCTGGACCGTCCTCTCCAACGGCATCACCGAACACCTCGGCGACGGCACCTGGCGCGCCGCCACCACCCCCCTCATCTCCACCTACCTCGTCGCCGTCGCCGCCGGCCCCTGGCACTCCGTCACCACAGAACACCGCGGACTGCCCTTCGGCATCCACTGCCGCCGCTCCCTCGCCCCCCACCTCGACGCCGACGCCGAGGAGATCCTCGACATCACGCGCGCCTGCTACGACCGCTACCACGAGAAGTTCGAGGAGCCGTACCCCTTCGACTCCTACGACCAGGCCTTCGTCCCCGAGTTCAACGCCGGCGCCATGGAGAACCCCGGCCTCGTCACCTTCCGCGACGAGTTCGTCTTCCGCTCCGCCGTCACCGACACCGAACGCCAGACCCGCGCCATGGTCGTCGCCCACGAGATGGCCCACATGTGGTTCGGCGACCTCGTCACCCTCCAATGGTGGGACGACATCTGGCTGAACGAGTCCTTCGCCGAGTACATGGGCTACCAGACCCTCACCGAGGCGACCCGCTTCACCGACACCTGGGTCGACTTCGGCGTCGCCCGCAAGGCCTGGGGCTACGACGCCGACCAGCGCCCCTCCACCCATCCCGTCGCCCCCGAAGCCGTCGACGACACCGCCGCCGCCCTCCTCAACTTCGACGGCATCTCCTACGCCAAGGGCGCCTCCGCACTGCGCCAGCTCGTGGCCTGGCTCGGCGAGAAGGACTTCCTCGCCGGCATCAACACCCACTTCGCCCGCCACCGCTTCGGCAACGCCGCCCTCGCCGACTTCATCGACTCCCTCGCCGCCTCCACCGACCGGGACGTGCACGCCTGGGCCGATGCGTGGCTGCGCACGACCGGGGTCGACACCCTGGTGCCCCGGACGAGCAGCGACGACCGGGGATGGCAGCTGGAGGTCGCGCACGACGGCAGCCGCCGCCCCCACCGCATCACCATCGGCCTCTACGACCACGACCTCCACGACCCGAACCGCCTGACCTTGCGCGACCGCGTGGACGCGGACATCCCCGTCACCGGTGACACCGTCACCAGCGCCACCGGCCCCCGCCCCGCCCTGATCCTCCTCAACGACGGCGACCTCACCTACACCAAGATCCGCTTCGACCCGGAGTCCTTCGCCGCCGTCCGCGACCACCTCTCCGGCCTGCCCGAACCCCTCACCCGCGCCGTCGTCTGGAACGCCCTGCGGGACGCCGTCCGCGACGGTGAGCTCCCGCCCGCCGACTACCTGGACATCGCCCGCGCCCACCTCCCGCACGAGACCGACCTGGCCCTCGTCCAGGGCGTCCTCTCCTTCGCGTCCGCCCAGGCCGCCGACCGCTACCTCACCCCGGACGCCCGCCCCGCCGCCCTCGCCACCCTCACCGACCTGTGCCGCGACCTCATCCGCCGCACCGAGGACGGCTCCCACCCCGGGCTGCGCCTGACCGCCGTACGCCACTTCACCGACGTCGCCGCCCACCCCGAGACCATCGCCGCCTGGCTGGCCGAGGGCACCGTCCCCGGCGGCCCCGAACTCGACCCCGAGCTGCGCTGGCGCATCCTCGGCCGGCTCGCCGTCCTCGGTGCCACCGACGAGGACGCCATCGCCGCCGAGCTCGCCCGCGACCCCAGCGCCACCGGCCAGGAGGGCGCCGCGCGCTGCCGGGCCGCCCTGCCCGACGAGGAGACCAAGCGCCGCGCCTGGGAGGCGATGTTCGCCTCCGACGACCTGTCCAACTACCTGTTCACGGCCACCGCCCAGGGCTTCTGGCAGCCCGAGCAGACCGACCTGCTCCGCGGTTACGTCGAGCGGTACTGGACCGACGCGGTCGCCGTCGCCGCCCGCCGGGGCCCCGCCATCGCCGAGGCGGCGGGCCGCTGGGCCTTCCCCGCGTACGCCGTCGACGCCCGCACCCTCCAGCTCGGCGACACCTGCCTGCGCGACGCCGACCCGGTCCCGGCCCTGCGCCGCAAGCTCGCCGACCAGCTCGACGACCTGCGCCGTGCGGCGGACGTACGCGGAGCGCACGCGTAGGACGCGGCCGGCGGCGCCCCCGTGCCGGAGGTCACGGGGGCGCCGCCGGAACCAGGCACCACCCACGGCAACTCCCGTCCACCTCCTAGCATTTCATCCCATTCGACACATTTCCTCCACACGGCAGTACCCGCCTCCGGCTCCGATCGTTGTGCTCTCCGGGCGCGCCGCACCACGGCGCGCAACCCGGACATCACCCCCCACCGCCGCGCGCCCGGAGGCCCCATGAGCACACCCCCATCCCAGGAGCCGGAGAACCCCCGCGACCTGGTGGGCATCGGCATCGGCCCGTTCAACCTCTCCCTCGCCGCCCTCGCCCACCCCCTCACCGACTTCGACGCCGTCTTCTACGAACAGCGCCCCGCCTTCGACTGGCACCCCGGCCTCCTCATCGACGGCACCACCCTCCAGGTGCCGTTCATGGCCGACCTGGTGACCCTCGCCGACCCCGCCAACCCCTGGTCCTTCCTCAACTTCCTCAAGACCCGGGACCGGCTCTTCCCCTTCTACTTCGCCGAGCGCTTCCACATCCAGCGTGCCGAGTACGACGCCTACTGCCGCTGGGTCAGCGAGAACATTCCCGGCCTGCGCTTCGCCCACCAGGTCGACGCCGTGCGCTGGAACCCCGACCAGGGCCTGTTCGAGATCGACCACACCCGCCTCGACAGCTCCGGCGAGGCCGCGGCCCTCGGCCGCACGTACACCAGGAACGTCGCCCTCGGCGTGGGCACCGCCCCCCACGTGCCCGACCCCCTCAAACCCCTCGTCGAGGCGCGCGGCGTGCCCGTCATCCACGCCGCCGACTACCTCCGCGAACGCGACCGCCTCATCGCCGCCCCCCACGTCACCGTCGTCGGCGCGGGCCAGTCCGGCGCCGAGATCTTCCTGGACCTGCTGCACGCCCGCCCCGTCGGCAACGAACGCATCCACTGGCTCGCCCGCACCGAGGCCTTCGCCCCCATGGAGTACTCCAAACTCGGCCTGGAGCACTTCACCCCCGACTACACCCGCTACTTCCACGCCCTCGCCGAATCCACCCGCGACCGCCTCGTCGCCGCCCAGTGGCAACTGCACAAGGGCATCGGCGCCGACACCCTCGCCGCCATCCACGACGAGCTCTACCGCCGCACCCTGCACGGCGGCTGGCCCGACGCCGTCCTCACCCCCGGCGTCCTCGTCCGCACCGCGGGCCGGATCGCCAGCACCCGCATCGAACTCCACCTCGAGCACATCCACCAGGGCACCCGCTCCCGGCTCAGCACCGACGCCGTCGTCCTCGCCACCGGCTACCGCGAACGCCCCCTCGACCGCATGCTCGCCGGGCTGGAGCCCTACATGCGGCGCGACAACGCCGACCGCCCCTGCGTCGACGACCGCTTCCGCCTCGTCCTCGACCCCGCGGTCACCGGGTCCGTCCACGTCCAGAACGCGGCCCTCCACGCCCACGGCGTCGGCACCCCCGACCTGGGCCTCGCCGCCTGGCGCAGCGCCACCATCCTCAACCACCTCACCGGGAAGAAGCCCTACCCGCTGCCCGAGCGCACCGCCTTCACCACCTTCGGCCTCGCCCAGCAACAGGCCTTCCAGGTGCCGTCGGCGCGCCGGCCGCGGACCCTGCTCCCGCTCGTGGAGCGGTAGGAAGCGGCAGGAAAACGTCGGGGCCCCGGAGAACCGGGGCCCCGACGAGCGGTCGGGCCGGACACCGGCCCAGAGCGTCAGAACACCGGCGTCCCGTCCCGCGTCAGCCTCCAGTCCACCGACGCGAAGTCCGCCGGGTCCAGCACGCCCTTCTCGGTCACCCACTCCGCGATCCGCGTCCTGATCTCCGTGGACTCCGCCCACACCTCGGTCGCCGACGCCACGTGCGGGAACGCGCCACCACCGTTCGCCCGGTAGTTGTTCACCGCGAACACGAACCGCTGCGCGTCGTCCAGCGGCTCACCGCCGTGGGACAGGTTCTTGATCCGCGAACCCGCCGGCTGCGCGACGTCGATGTCGTACCGGACGCCGGACACGTAGTCGTAGTTGTAGTCGGGACGGCCGCCCGCGTTGGTCAGCGCGTTCACGTCCACGGCCGCCCCCGCCGCCGTCCGCACGTAGTACTCCGCCGAGAACTCCAGGTACGCCCGCACCTGCGCACCCGTCATCACCTTCGCGACCAGCGTGTTGTCGTACACGTACAGGCTCGACAGGTCCCGGATCGTCACCTCGCCCGCCGGGATCTCCGAGGTCCGCGAGAACGGGGAGGCCTGCGAGAGCACCGGCAGCGCCGCGTACTCCGTGCCCTCCAGCGCCGCCCTGACCACGTCCTCCTGCACCTTGTTGATCAGGTCGATGATCGGGGCGTCCCGGTACCGCGCGTCGACCGTCGTCAGCGTCTGGGTCGCCGTACCGACGACCTGGTTCACGTACTCGACGACCTTGGCGTGCTGGTCCTTCAGGAGGCGGGTGATGCGCTTGTCGTCGGGCACCGTGTTGGAGTTCCGCAGCGACGCCTTCACCGACTCGACCTGCCAGCGGCCCCTCTCCAGGACCAGCTCGAAGTCGAACAGGGTCAGCCGCTCCGCGTAGCACAGCGGCTCCGACAGGACGACCTTCTTGCCGGTCTTCTCGTTCTCGACCAGCAGCTCCTCGATCTCCGTGTGCGCGTGGCCCACCAGGATCGCGTCGATGCCGGGGACCTGCTTCGCCACGTTGGCCGCCGCGTTCTCCACGTACGGGAGCTGGTCACCGTACGACGACGTGCCCGACGATCCCGAGTGCGCCGACACCACGACCACGTCCGCGCCCATGGAGCGGAGCTTCGGCACCCACTTCGCCGCCTGCTCCTCCAGACCGGGGAACTTCAGCTTGCCCTGTACGTACGCCTTGTCCCAGATCGCGATGCCCGGGTTGGTCAGGCCGAGGACGGCGACCTTCACCGGCGGGGCGCCCGGCACGTGGAACTTCTTCATGAAGTACGGCGGGAAGGCCGGCTTCAGCGTCTTGGCGTCCACGGCGTTCGCGCCCAGCAGCGGGAAGTCGCACTGGCTCTCGAACTTGCGCAGCGTCTCGATGCCGTAGTTGAACTCGTGGTTGCCGAGCGCCACCGCGTCGTACCCGATGGCGTTCATCGCCTGCGCCATCGGGTGCTTCGGGCCGCCCTTCGCGGTGATCGGCTCCACCTTCGCGAAGTAGTACGTCAGCGGCGTGCCCTGGATCGTGTCGCCCGCGTCCAGGAGGAGGGTGTTGCGGCGGCCCTTCTCCTCGCGTACCTCGTTGATCAGCGTCGACACGCGGGCCAGGCCCTTCGCGTTGCCCGCGTCGTCCGCGTACTCGGCGTCCTTGAAGTAGTCCCAGTTGAGGATGGAGCCGTGCAGGTCCGTCGTGCCCATCACGGTCAGCGCGTACCGCTTCGGCTTCCGCCCGCCGTGGCCGCCGCCCTTCCCCTGCGCCGCCTCGGCGGCCGGTGCCAGGGCTCCGCCGGCCAGCGCGACACCCGCGCCGGTCACGGCGGACCTCTTCAGAAACCTCCGGCGGTTCAACGGCATGACGGGCACTCCTCGGAACAGGGCGAACAGGTCGAACGTATGGCTGACGCGCGTAGATTCTGACCCGCTCATGACCAGCGACAACAGGCCTCCCAGGTTGCGATTCGATGACCGGGGGCTCACCGACCGGGGCCACCGGTGACACAGTGGTACGTATGACCTCCCTACCAGAGGAACACCCCGCACCCACCGCGGACACCCGCCGGCCCGCCCCCTACGGCACCCCCGACGCCCCCCGCATAGCCGTCCGCGGCGAGGCCCACCTCGAAGTCGACCCCGAGATCGCCCGCATCGGCGTCACCGTCAGCGCCCGCGGCAAGGACCGGCGCACCGCTCTCGACGACCTCACCCGCCGCAACGCCACCGTCCTCGACCTCCTCAAGACCTACGGGGAAGCCGTCGAACGGCTCGAGACCGGCTCCTTCACCATCGCGCCCGAACTCGCCCGGCACGGCCGCGGCGAACGCGTCGCCGCCTACCGCGGCAGCGTCCACGTCACCGCCGAACTCACCGACTTCACCGCCCTCGGCGAACTCACCACCCGCCTCGCCGACCTCGACCTCACCCGCGTCGACGGCCCCTCCTGGGCCCTGCGCCCCGACTCGCCGGCCCACCGCCGCGCGCGCCGGCAGGCGGTCCACGAAGCCGTCCGGCGCGCCCGCGAATACGCCGAGGCCCTCGACACCACCCTCGCCGCCCTCGTGGAACTCGCCGACGTCGGGGCCGACGGCGGCCCGCCCCGCCCGTTCCCGGCGGCCCCCGGCATGATGCGCTCCATGACCTACGGCGCGGCAGCCGAGGAAGCGGCCGCCCCCCTCGACCTCGAACCGCAGCGACAGCACGTCCACGCCCAGGTCGACGCGCGTTTCACCATGGTGCCCCCACGGCTGTGAGGCACGGACGGACCGCCCCGCGCACGCTCATCGGAGCATCCGGCCGCACACTCCGCCGCTTGTCAACAACCATTCATCCGGCGGCCGTTGAGTAGTCATACCCGACCAATTGTCTACCGGGCGGTAAGCCCTAGGGTCGAAACATGCGCCGAGCAAAGATCGTCTGCACTCTCGGGCCGGCCACCGACTCCTACGACCGGATCAAGGCCCTGGTCGACGCCGGAATGGACATCGCCCGCTTCAACCTCAGCCACGGCGAGCACGCCGAGCACGAGGACCGCTACCAGCGCGTGCGCAAGGCCGCCGACGAGAGTGGCCACAGCGTCGGCCTCCTCGCCGACCTCCAGGGTCCGAAGATCAGACTCGGCCGCTTCACCGAAGGCCCGGTACTCCTCGAACGCGGCGACACCTTCACCATCACCGTCGAGCCGGACACCGAGGGCGACCGCCACACCTGCGGAACCACCTACTCCGGCCTCGCCGCCGACGTCACCACCGGCGAACGCATCCTCGTCGACGACGGCAAGGTCACCCTGGAGGTCACGGGCGTCGACGGCCCCCGCGTCCACACCAAGGTCGTCGAAGGCGGCTTCGTCTCCGACCACAAGGGACTCAACCTCCCCGGCGTCGCCGTCTCCGTCCCCGCCCTCTCCGACAAGGACGAGGCCGACCTCCGCTGGGCGCTGCGCACCGGCTTCGACGTCATCGCCCTGTCCTTCGTCCGCAGCGGACGCGACATCGAGGACGTCCACCGGATCATGGACGAAGAGGGCCGCCGCCTCCCCGTCATCGCCAAGGTCGAGAAGCCCCAGGCCGTCGAGAACATCGACGACATCGTCGCCGCGTTCGACGGCATCATGGTCGCCCGCGGAGACCTCGGCGTCGAAATGCCCCTCGAACAAGTACCGATCGTGCAGAAGCGCGCCGTCAAGCTGGCCAAGCGCAACGCCAAACCGGTCATCGTCGCCACCCAGATGCTCGACTCGATGATCGAGAACTCCCGCCCCACCCGGGCGGAGGCCTCCGACGTCGCCAACGCCGTCATCGACGGCACCGACGCCGTCATGCTCTCCGGCGAGACCAGCGTCGGCAAACACCCCGTCGAGACCGTCCGCACCATGGCCCGCATCGTCGAAGCCGCGGAAGAGGACATCCTCGCGGGCGGCCTCCCGCCCCTCACCGACACCAGCAAGCCCCGCACCCAGGGCGGCGCCGTCGCTCGCGCCGCCGCCGACCTGGGCGACTTCCTCGGCGCCAGGTTCCTCGTCGCCTTCACCCAGTCCGGCGACACGGTACGGCGCCTCTCCCGCTACCGCTCACCCATCCCGCTCCTCGCCTTCACCCCCGAACCGGCCACCCGCTCCGAACTCAGCCTCACCTGGGGCGTGGAAACCTTCCTCGGCCCCCACGTCGACTCCACGGACGCGATGGTGCAACAGGTGGACGAGCTGCTCCTCCGGTACGGCCGCTGCGAGCGCGGCGACCTGGTCGTCATCACGGCCGGATCACCTCCCGGAGTGCCCGGGGGCACCAATATGCTGCGGGTCCACCACATCGGGGAGGACGACGACCCCCGCTAGAACCCGCACCGACCGCTCGGACGAGGGCCCCTCACCACCGGAGAGGGGCCCTCTTTCGAACTCCCCTACGATCGTCCGCGTGTGCGCAGACGTCATCGTCGCCGAAGACGACGAAAAACAGGCCGAACTGATACGCCGCTACCTCGAGAACGAAGGACACACGGTGACCGTCGCCAAAGACGGCCTCACCGCTCTCGAACAGGTCCGGCACCGCACCCCCGACCTCCTCGTCCTCGACGTCATGATGCCCCGGGCCGACGGCCTCGACGTCGTCCGCGTCCTCCGCGCCGAACACCGCGACCTCCCGGTGCTGATGCTCACCGCCCGCAGCACCGAGGACGACCTCCTCCTCGGCCTCGACCTCGGCGCCGACGACTACATGACCAAGCCCTACAGCCCCCGCGAACTCATGGCCCGCGTACGCACCCTGCTGCGCCGCACGAGACGCACCACCACCCCGGACCCCACCCCCGACCCCGACACGGACCACCGCCTCGCGGTCGGCACCCTCGTCATCGACACGGCCCGCCACGAGGTCACCGCCGACGGCCGCCCCATCGAATGCACACCCGGCGAGTTCCGCATCCTCACCGCCCTGGCCGCCGAACCCGGACGCGTCTTCAGCCGCCAGCGCCTCCTCGAAGAACTCCACGGCTTCGACCGCTACATCGGCAACCGCACCGTCGACATGCACATCTCCAACCTCCGCAAGAAGATCGAACCCGACCCGCGGAAACCTGTCCGGCTGCTCACCGTCTTCGGCGTCGGCTACAAGATGGCGGAAACCGGAAAGGGCACCCGCCGTGCGACGACCTAGCACACGGACACGACCGCCCCTCCGCAGAAGCCTCCTCGGCCGCCTCCTGCTCATGTCCGCAGCCGTCGCCGCCTGCTCGGTCACCGCCACCGCCTGGCTCGCCTCCCAGACCACCTCCGGCGCCATCAGACAACAACAAGGACGCGACCTCACCGCCGACGCCCGCATCTACAACACCCTCCTCGGCTACGCCGCCGCGCACCCCCGCTGGGACGACGTCCAGCAGACCGTGCGGAACCTGGCGGAACAGTCCGAGCGCCGCATCGTCCTCACCACCCAGAGCCGACAGCTCATCGCCGACTCCACCGAACAGAGCACACCCCCGCTCCTGCCCCCACAAGCCTCCGCCGTCGTCGACCCCCTCTCCGTGGACACCGCCCTCACCGAAGCCTCGACCGGCACCGCCAACCGCATCGACCCACGAGCAGTGGGCCCCTTCCTGCTGCCCACCACCGAACAGAAGACCCTGCGCGAAGCCGCGGACGACAACGTCGCCTGCCTCAACCGCATCGGCATCGCCGCCGACATCGTCCGGACAGCCAGCGGACGCCCCCGCGTCCAGCTCGTCGGCAGCCAGACCACCACCCCCCAGGAAACCCGGTGCCACACCGGCGAACTGGACCGCCCCACAACCACCGAACAACAAGCCCTCGACGCCCTCAACCAGCTGGTCAACGCCTGCCTCGACCGCCAGGACCGCCCCGGCGTACGACTCAACCTGGACCTCTCCTGGCCACGCGCCGGCACCGACGGATACGACGACGGACCGACCGAAGCCCCCGTCGCAGCGGAACGCGTCCCCACCCTGGCCCCCCAACCCGTCCCCTCCTACGCCGCCGAACCCGCCGCCCCCGACAGCGAGGCCGACCGCGCAGCCGCCTCCTGCGTCGACAGCGCCCGCCGCGAACAACTCGGCACCTACGTCGCCTCACCCGCCCTGCTCTTCATCACCGACCCCGGCGGCACCCCCGCCACCCCCGCATACGACCTCACCCCGGCCAACACCGCACGCATCGCCGGAGTCGCCGCCGCCGTCCTCGCCCTCACCGTCGGCGCCTCGCTCCTCGCCGGAGCCCGCCTCGTACGCCCCCTGCACGCCCTCACCGGCGCCGCCCAGCGCATGCGCGACGGCGAAGAACCCGAGACCGTACCCGTCGCCGAGGACAACGAGATCGGCCGGCTCGCCGCCGCCTTCAACGACATGACCGCCCACCGCGCCCGCCTCGAAGACCAACGCAAGGCCATGGTCAGCGACGTGGCCCACGAACTCCGCACCCCGCTCAGCAACATCCGCGGCTGGCTCGAAGCCGCCCAGGACGGCCTCGCCACCCCCGACCCCGCCTTCGTCGCCTCCCTCCTCGACGAAGCGGTCCAGCTCCAGCACATCATCGACGACCTCCAGGACCTCGCCGCCGCCGACGCCGGCGCGCTGCGGCTGCACCACGAGCCCGTCCGCATCGACGAGCTCCTCACCCAGGTCGCCGCGGCACACCAGGCCGGGGCGGACACGGCGGGGGTCACGCTGGAGGTCATCGCGGGCGCACCGGTCCCACTGACCGCCGATCCGGTACGACTACGGCAGGCCGTAGGCAACCTCGTCTCCAACGCAGTCCGCCACACCCCGACGGGCGGCCGGGTCACCCTGAGCGCGTACGCGGACGGACAGGAGACAGCCATCGACGTCACCGACACGGGCAGCGGCATCGCGGCCACCGACCTCCCGCACGTCTTCGACCGCTTCTGGCGCGCCGAGAAATCCCGCAACCGCCGCACCGGCGGCAGCGGACTCGGCCTCGCCATCGTCAGGAAACTGACCGAAGCCCACGGCGGGACGGTGAACGCCACCAGCACCGAAGGGCAAGGCTCCGTCTTCACCCTCCGCCTGCCGACGAAGGACCACAACAAGCTGACGGCACCCTGACAGGTTCCTCACAACCCCCGGCCAGTCTTCGGTCATGGCCCCGCATGACGCAGAACGCCTCACGCATCACCGAGCCGGGCCGGAACTGGAGCCTTCCCACATGTCCCTGTCCCACCGACTCCCCCTCCGCGCCGCCGTGGTCACCCTCGGCGTGACCGGCGCGGTGCTCCTCCCCACCACCGGCGCCCTCGCGACCGACGACCCGACGCGCGCACCCTCGGCGGCCCCGTCCGAGGCCACCGAGGCCAAGCCCGAGCCCACCACCGCCCCCGAGGACGGCGCCGACCGCACCGACCGCGCGGAGGAGGTCGAGGCCGCCGAACCCGCCGAGGACAACGGCCCCACCCGCGCGCCGCAGCAGGGCGAGATCCCGCGCGGCGGCGTCGCCGCCGGCGAACGCCCGGCCACCGACTCGAACACCACCCTCTACGGCACCGCCGCCGGCACCGTCCTCCTCGCCGGCGCGGGCACGTACGTGCTGCGCCGCCGCGCGGGCGCGCAGCGCAACGGCTGATCTCTCCTGAAGGGCGCCTGGTCCACAGCGGCAGCGGTGGACCAGGCGCCCGTTCTTTCCCGCTTTCCTGGAGCCCTCGTGTCCCGCACACCCCGCCACACCCTGCCGGCCCTCGTTTGCGCCGCCCTCGTCGCACTCGCGGGCTGCTCGTCCAGCCCCACGGCGACGAACGACACCCCCACCCGCACGCCCCAGCACAGCCCCGGACAGCAGCAGCAGACCACCCGCCCGACCGCCCCCGCCCGCGTGACCATCCCCTCGATCGGCGTCTCCAGCCCGATCATGGAACTCGGCCTCAACGAGGACCGCACCGTCCAGGTCCCACCCCCCGACAAGGGAATGACCACCGGCTGGTACACCGGCAGCAGCATCCCCGGCGAACCGGGCGCGGCCGTCCTCATCGGCCACAACGAAACCCGCCACGGCGAAGCCGTCTTCTGGGACCTGAGGAAACTCAACGAGGGCGACACCGTCACGGTCGAGGACGGTCAAGGCGACACCGTCGACTTCACCGTCACCACCACGGAGACCGTCGACAAGGACGCCTTCCCCTCCCAGAAGGTCTACGGCCCGACCGGCGAACGCGCGCTGCGCCTGGTCACGTGTGACGGCCTCTTCGACGAGGAGGGGCACACGGAGGACAACCTGATCGTGTACGCGGTGGCGAGTTGATCAGTGCTTGGGGCCCACGTGGACGTCCATGAGGGCGACTGAGGCTTTGCGGGCGACGGAGATGTTGATCGGGGTGCCGTTCCGAGTGAGGGTCGTCCACTCGATGCCGACCCGGTCGAGGGCATCGGTGAACAGCTTCCGGATGTCGTCGGACTTGTTGGTGAAGAAGTACCGCGGGTACTCATAGCGCTTGCGCTCGCCACCGATGAGCCGTGTCGTCCAGTTGGTGATGCGGCAGCCGTCGGAGTGGATGAGACCGCGGATGAACTCCCAGGGATGGGCGTCGACGATCTCCTGCTGCCAGGGTTCTAGGACGATGGGACGGTCGTGCTTCTTGCCGGGGCCGTGCTGGGGGAAGAGACAGGGCCAGTGTTTGCTGGAGCCAGTCACAGCGACACACCCCTGCTTCTTCACTCGGCACACGCTGTTGTGAGGCATCACGTCGCGAATGGCGGCCTCGCATGCATCAATGAGCCCCGGCCAGGCGTTGTCGCAGACGATGCGCAGGAAGTGCACGCCTCTGCGATGCGCGCTGATGTGGCCGTCGCCGAGATAGAAGCCCAGGAGATAGGCGTACGAGGCCGGACGCTCGGGGTGGCTAGGTTCGTCCAGGCAGCGGCAACACGGACGGCCGGTGCGTCGACGGGGTTCGGTAGAGGTGCGCCAAGAGCGGAGAGCGGCGCGGGAGATGCCGGTCTCCTTGCTCACCGAGTTGAGGCTGCGCCCCTGAGAAACCAGCGCCAAGACTCGCTTGCGTGTGCTCACGTCGTAATGTGGTCACTGTGGGGTGGTGATAACCGATACGCACGGGAAGTCAGAGAAATTAGCGAGAACGTGGCCGTCCGCTTATTGTCGTGACCTTGGAAACCAAGGAAAAGTGCCCCGAGTCGGATTCGAACCGACACTGTATGGGTTTTGAAGCCATCGCCTGCTGCCAGTTGGGCTACCGGGGCCCAACGAATCGAAGGTTTCCTCCGACCCGCTGCCCGTCCACCATACCGCAGCTAGGTAGGCTCTTGGGAGCAGCACCCTGCCCTGAACAAGGAGCCCACGTGACCTCCCCCGAGACGCCCCAGCCCGTCGACGTGCCCGACGACGACCAGTCGCACGTGCCTCCCCTCACCACCCGTGTCGTCATCGCCGAGGACGAGGCGCTGAT
>NZ_JAVRHI010000550.1:0-39388 GCF_034105845.1 Streptomyces sp. CRN 30
GGCCGACGGCGTGCGGGCGTCCGCTGCGGCGTCCAGTTCCACCGTGTCCACGCCGAGCGCCGCCGACGCGGCCAGCCCGGCCGAGACGAGCCCGGCCGTGTGCAGCCGCCCGCGGCAGAACGCCTCCAGCTCCGGTGCACCGGCGATCCGCCCGGCCCGCACGGCCACCTCCGCCCCGCCGGAGTGCGCGTGCCCTCCCGCGGGGAAGCGTCCGTCGGCGAGGACGAGCAGCGCGGCCCTGGTCATCGGCGGCATCAGAAGAGGAAGTAGCGCTGGGCCAGGGGCAGCTCGGCGGCGGGAGCGGCCTCGACCGGTTCGCCGTCGATGTGCACGGCGAAGCTGTCCGGGTCGACCCGCACGTCCGGCCGCGCGTCGTTCTCCCGCATGTCGGCCTTGGTCACCCCGCGCGTCGACTCGATCGCCACGAACCGCTTCCCCAGGCCCAGCCGTCCCGGCAGCCCGTCCTCGATGGCGAGCGGTGCCACGAAGTTGACGGAGTTCGCGGCGGGGGCCCGCCCGATCGCCCCGTACATCGGCCGCGGCAGGATCGGCTGCGGGGTCGGGATGGACGCGTTGGCGTCGCCCATCTGCGCGTACGCGATCTGCCCGCCCTTGATGACCAGGTACGGCTTCACCCCGAAGAACGCCGGCTCCCACAGCACCAGATCCGCGAGCTTGCCGCTCTCGACCGACCCGATCTCCCGTGCGAGTCCCTGCGCGAGCGCCGGATTGATCGTGTACTTGGCGACATAGCGACGTACCCGGTGGTTGTCCGCGCGTCCGTCGCCGGGGAGCGCGCCCCTGCGCCGCTTCATGACGTGCGCCGTCTGCCAGGTCCGCAGGATCACCTCGCCGACCCGTCCCATCGCCTGGGAGTCGGAGGAGATGATCGAGATGGCGCCGAGGTCGTGCAGGATGTCCTCGGCCCCGATCGTGGACGGCCGGATGCGGGACTCGGCGAAGGCCAGGTCCTCCGGGACCGCCGGGTTGAGGTGGTGGCAGACCATCAGCATGTCGAGGTGTTCCTCGGCGGTGTTGACGGTGTAGGGCCGGGTGGGGTTGGTGGAGCTGGGCAGGACGTGGGGCTCGGACACCACGGTCATGATGTCGGGCGCGTGCCCGCCGCCCGCGCCCTCCGTGTGGTAGGCGTGGATGCCGCGTCCGGCGATCGCGGCGAGGGTGTCGCCCACGAACCCCGCCTCGTTGAGGGTGTCCGTGTGAATGGCGACCTGGACGCCGGTCCGCTCGGCGACGGTCAGCGAGGCGTCGATGACGGCCGGGGTCGACCCCCAGTCCTCGTGCAGCTTCAGGCCGAGCGCGCCGCCGCGGATCTGGGACAGCATCGCCTCGTGGGAGACGGTGTTGCCCTTGCCGAGGAAACCGATGTTGAGCGGGTACCGCTCCATCGCCTCCAGCATCCGCGCGAGGTGCCAGGGGCCGGGCGTGACGGTGGTGGCCTTGGAGCCCTCGGCGGGGCCGGTGCCCCCGCCCACCAGTGTCGTCACCCCGGACGCGAGGGCCTCGTCGGCGATCTGCGGGCAGATGAAGTGGACGTGCGCGTCCACGCCGCCGGCCGTCAGGATCCGCCCGTTGCCCGCGACGACCTCGGTCTCCGGGCCGATGACCAGGTCCGGGTGGACCCCGTCCATGGTGTCGGGGTTGCCGGCCTTGCCGATCCCGGTGATACGGCCGTCCCGGACGCCGACGTCGGCCTTGACGACGCCCCAGTGGTCGACGATCACGGCTCCGGTGATCACGGTGTCCGGGGTGCCGTCGGCGCGCGTGGCGCGTGCCTGGCCCATGGACTCCCGGATGACCTTGCCGCCGCCGAAGACCGCCTCGTCACCGGCGCGGCCGGGGCCGCCGCTGCGGTCCTCCTCGATCTCGACCAGCAGGTCGGTGTCGGCGAGGCGGATGCGGTCACCGGTGGTGGGGCCGAACAGGTCGGCGTAGACGGGACGGGGGATCTCAGGCATCGAGGGCGCCTCCGGTCTCCCCGCGCAGTCCGGGCACGACGCGCGCTCCGGCGAGGGGGACCAGACCGACCTCGACGGGGATGCCGGGTTCGAAGCGCACGGCGGTCCCGGCGGCGATGTCCAGCCGCTTGCCGCGCGCGGCGGCGCGGTCGAACTCCAGGCCGGGGTTGGCCTCGGCGAAGTGGTAGTGGGAGCCGACCTGGACGGGCCGGTCGGCGGCGTTGAGGACGGTGAGCCGGGTGACCTCGCGGCCCTCGTTGCAGACGATCGGGTCCTCGGCGAAGAGGATCTCTCCGGGTGTCACGGGCGCCCCCGTCAGACGATCGGGTCGTGGACGGTGACGAGCTTGGTGCCGTCCGGGAAGGTCGCCTCGACCTGGACGTCGTGGATCATCTCGGGGATGCCCTCCATGACGTCGTCGCGGGTGAGCACTTCCCGCCCGGACGCCATGAGTTCGGCGACGGTCCGGCCGTCGCGGGCGCCCTCGAGGAGGTGCGAGGTGATGAGCGCGACCGCCTCGGGGTGGTTGAGCCGCAGCCCGCGGGCCCGGCGCCGGGCGGCCACGTCGGCCGCCACGTGGATCAGCAGCCGCTCCTGCTCATGCGGGGTCAGTCGCACGCCGTCCCACCTCACAGTCCTCGTCCCGGACCGTGCGGGGCCCGGTTGCCGTGGCCGCCGGACAACGTCCCCGGTGGCCTGGGCGCAGGCTAGAGGGGTGGCGTTTCGGCGGCGTTAACCGCGCACCCTCCCCGTTTCAGGACGGCCCCGTCCCCCGGTGCTCCGCGGCGATCCCGAACCGCTGGTGCTCCCGCGGTGCCGTCGCGGACTCGCGGACGTGGGACACCGAGCTGACCATCGACTCCTGTGCCGCCGCCTCCTCCAGGCGCTCCAGGTCGGCGGCGGAGACCAGGGCGACGAGGGGCTTCCCGTGCCGCGTCACGACGACGCGCTCGCCGCCGTACACCACGCGGTTGATCAGGTCGGCGAGCTCAGCCCTGGCTTGCGTCACCGGAATCTCGTAGGCCATGACGTCCAGCTTAGACGGGGGCCACGACAGTCTGCGGGGGCCGGTCGATCCGGTTCCGCCACCTGTTTCGCTCTCAGCGTGCCCCCTCCCCTTCGGGCGTACGTTCTGTACATTCTTTACGGAACGAACAGAGGGCCATTGGCAGAGGGCCAGAGGACCGTCGGAGGAGGCGCGCTCCATGGGCAAGAACGAACCGTCCGCCCGCTACGTCCTGCCGGAGTTCACCGAACGCACCGGCGCAGGGGTGCGGACGCTCGATCCGTACGCGAAGCTGCTGGCGGAACGGATCGTGTTCCTGGGGACCCCGATCGACGACCGCTCGGCGAGCGACGTGACGGCGCAGTTCATGTATCTCGAGCACGCGGCGCCGGACCGGGACATCTCGCTCTACATCAACTCACCCGGCGGCTCGTTCAGCGCGATGACGGCCGTCTACGACACGATCCAGTACGTCTCCTGCGACGTGGAGACCATCTGCCTCGGCCAGGCCGCCTCGGCCGCCGCGGTGCTGCTGGCCGGCGGGACGCCGGGCAAGCGGTACGCCCTGCCCGGCGCCCGCGTGCTGGTGCACCAGCCGTCGCTGCCCGAGCCGGTCGAGGGACAGGCGAGCGACCTCGCCCTCCGGGCCGACGAGTTGCTGCGCAACCGCGCGACGCTGGAGGGGATGCTCGTACGGCACACCGGCCGGAGCCCGGAGCAGGTGCGGGCCGACATCGAGCGGGACACGGTCCTGGACGCCGCCGGAGCCGTGGCGTACGGCCTGGTGGACCGGGTCGTCGAGAGCCGCAAGGCCTCCCGCGCCCTGCCCGGTGGGAGGTGAGCCGCCGGTGCTGCCCCCCGAACTGCCACCGCTGCCCGCGCTGACCCGTGCCGAGGCGGAGCTGATCGACCGGTACCTCGACGTGGTCGACCTGCTGGGCCGGATCAACCCGGCGCGCCCGGGCGACACCTACCGCGGACTGCGCGCCGCACAGGCCCTGGTGGGCAGGGCGACGGCCCTGCGCACCGCTCTCGAACTGATGCACAAGCGAGGGGAGAGCGAGTTGCACGCCCCGACCCTCGCACGCGCCCTGCGGGTGCTCGACGGCGAACGGCGCACCACCCGTGTCACCGTGCCACCGGAACCGGGCGGCTGACGCGGGTTCCCCACCACGGGAGTACGGCACGAGGGCCCGGCACGGGGCGCACGCCGCTCCCGTCGGCGCATCCGGCACGGAGCGCGCGCGGACCGGACCGCATACCCACGAACGGCCTAAGGGCCCGTCCTCCCCAAGACGCGCAGAAGTTGCGCACTCCGTCCGCACCAGGGACTCAGCCGCCGCGCCGCCCCTGGTGCGAGGACCTCGGCTCCCTCGGCCCGCGTCGCCGGAAGGGGCTGTCCACCCGAACAGGTGAGTGGTGAGTAACCCCACAAATCTCCGATTCCGCTCGGTGATTGCGACATTCGTGCGTCAAGATCCCTACCGACGACAAGCCCCCGCCGCAGCGGCGGGGCGGTCCGGGCGGACGCCGAGTCCTGCCACCGCACGGATGACGGGTCGACAGAAGTGGATCGGCAGGAGTGGAGGACCCGAGCACGACGGGCCGCCGGGACGAACACCGTTCCGAGTGGTCCTTGGGGTGAAGCCACGTCATGACGTGGCCGGGCTACTTCGCCAGCCCGAATCCGACAGGTCATCCTTCACAGGCGGCTGACGAAGGGTTGCGCATGACTGCGCTCAATCGTGTCCCGTCGCTGCTCGGCCGGGCCGGCACCGCATCGTTCCTCACCATCGCCGCCGTGGGCGGCAGCCTCGTGGTCCCGGGTGTCGCCACCCAGGCCGAGGCGACCTCGCCGGCGTCGAAGGCGCTGAAGATCGCGGCGTCGAAGCAGGGCGCCCCGTACGCGTGGGGCGCCACGGGCCCGAACCGGTTCGACTGCTCCGGGCTGACGCTGTACGCGTACAAGAAGGCGGGCAAGAAGCTGCCCCGCACCGCCGCGCAGCAGTACAACAAGACCAAGAAGATCTCCGCATCCAAGCGCAAGCAGGGTGACCTGGTCTTCTTCCACTCGGGCAAGAACGTGTACCACGTCGGCATCTACGCCGGGAGCGGCAAGCTCTGGCACTCCCCGAAGAGCGGGGACGTGGTGCGCAAGTCGAAGATCTGGACGAAGAGCGTCTGGTACGGCCGGGTGGCGTGACCTGCCCGGGGCGACGGCTTCCCGTGCCGTCGCCCCTCCTCGGTCCCGGCCCGGCACACCCACGACGTGCCTGGTGGGACGCGTCCCGTGCGGGCGTGACCACGCCCGGACGGGTTACACGTTCCCCCATGGCCGACCACCAGAGCTCGCACACGGGACGCAACGAGACGCCGCTCGAGAGAGCCGACCGCAACTTCATCGAGCTGCTCCAGGAACTGCGCGTCACCCAGACCGGGGTGCAGGTCCTCTTCGCCTTCCTGCTGTCGATGGCGTTCACCCAGCGCTTCGAGTCGCTGGACACCTTCCAGCTCGCCACCTACGTGACCACGCTGCTGCTGGCCCTGCTCTCGGCCATCATCTTCGTCGCGCCGGCCGCCCTGCACCGCTCCCTCTTCCAGCAGAACGCCAAGCCGCTGATCGTCCGGGTCTCCGACCGGCTGGCCACCGTCGGCATGGTGGTGCTGATGCTGGCGTTCACGGGATCGGTCACCCTCGTCGTGGACGTGGCGCTGGACCGCGGGGCCGGCATCGCCGCCGGAGCGGGCACCTTCCTCGCCTGCACGGGCCTGTGGGGCGTACTGCCCCGCCTGGTCCTCCGGTCGGGATCCCGCGACGACGCCGACGAGACGTCCGCCGGGGCACCGGAGACGGTGTCGTCGTCCCGGGGACCGCGCGAGCCGATCCACTGACCCCCCGCCGCCCGGGCCCGCTCAGGGGTCCTGCTGCCCGGCCGCCGTCAGCGGCGGCTGCGCCGACGTCACCCAGGGCAGTTCGATGGCCACCGTCTTGCCGCCCTCCCGGGTGGGTCTCATGCTCAGTCTGCCTCCGCACTCGGCGGTCAGCCAGCGGATGATGACCATGCCGCGGCCGTTGTCCTGCTGCACGGCCGCGGGCAGCCGTTTCGGGAACCGCGGGTGACTGTCGGTGACACCGATGTGCAGGTGCTCGTCGCGGTCGAGCGCGATGTCCACGGTGAACGTGGGCGACTGTCCGAAGGTGTGCTGGACGGCGTTGGTGGCGAGTTCGGAGACGATCAGCCGTACGGTCTCGCCGATCTCGGCGTCGCTCGGCAGGCCCCATTCGGACAGGACACCGGCGACATAGGTGCGGGCCGCGGAGACCGAGGCCGGGTCGCTCGGCAGAGTGACGGATGCTTCCTGGTGGTCTGCCATAACCACGTCGTCCCTTTCCCACGAGACCGCCGGTCCGCCACGGAAGGAAGGATTCGGGTACGGTCCCGGACTGGTGCTTCGCGCCAGATTGCCATCACTGAGGGTGCTCGCGGCACCGATCCGCCAAGATGTGCATATATCTGTCGCTCGAAGCGGTGAACTCTCCGACGACCGACCGTATTTGGGCGGCCCCATTGGTCCATCCTCTACCGTCGCCCCGACACCGCGGCCGGGCGGAAGGAGAGACCCATGCAATACGGTCCTGCGGTGCGCCGTCGCAAGCTCGGTACCGAACTGCGCCTGCTGCGCTGCCGCTCCGGCCTCACCAGCATCGAGGCGGCCCGGCTCGTCGGCTGGCACCAGTCGAAGGTGAGCCGGATCGAGACGGGTTCCAGCGGGGTGAAACCGGCCGACGTCCGCCGGCTGCTCGACGCGTACGGGGTGGCGGACACCGAACTGCGCGAGCTGCTGCTGGCGTTGGCGGGCGGCGAGGACGGCGGCGGTCGGCAGAACTGGTGGCACGCCTACCGTGGGGTGCTGCCGCCGACGTACCGCGATTTCATCAGCCTCGAGTCGCAGGCCGGCGGGATGTGCACGCTGGAGACCTCGGTGGTGCCGGGCCTGCTGCAGACGCCCGAGTACGCCCGTGCGGTGACCCGGGCCACGCTGGAGGGGCTGGCGGACGACAAGCTGGACGCGCTGGTGGAGGTGCGCATCGCACGCCAGGACGTGCTGCGCGCGGACCCGCCGCTGCGGCTGGACGCCGTCCTGGACGAGGCGGTGCTGCGCCGGCGGGTCGGCGGGCCCGAGGTCATGGCACGGCAGTTGCAGCGGCTCCGGGAGGCGGCGGCGCTGCCTCAGGTAAGGCTGCAGGTATTGCCGTTCACCGCGGGGGAACACATCGGCCTCACCGGTCCTTTCGTCATCTTCTCGTTCTGCAACACGGCCGATCTGGACGTTGTCGTGCTCGACCACTTGACGAGTAGCCTCTACCTCGAACGGAAAGAAGACCTCCAGGCCTATGTGGAGGCCTTCAACGCCCTTCGCTTCCACGCCCTTTCGCCCGAGGAATCGTTGGATTACATCGCCGGGATAGCCGCCGGCGCATAAGGAGGCACCATGTCAGCTCTGCCTCGTCATGTCCCTTCGAGCACCGCGCTGCACGATGTGCAATGGCTGCGCAGCAGTCGCAGCACGGGAATGAACAACTGCGTCGAGACGGCGCGCCCGCATACCGGCTCCCGCGCCGGTCTGGTGGCCGTCCGCGACTCGAAGAACACGACGGGACCCGCTCTGCTGTTCACCCCCGAAAGCTGGGAGGAATTCATCTCCGCGCTCCGGTGACAAGTGACTTCCTGTCACCCGTCACCGCCGGGAATCTCGACGCACGGCCGTGTCACGCCGACTCACGGCCGCGTCCCGCAGATCACCGCGACGGCCCGGTCCAGCTGCCCGTCGGTGAGATCCGCCCGGGCGGTCAGCCGCAGCCGTGACACCCCGTCGGGCACGGACGGTGGGCGGAAGCAGCCGACGGCGAGACCTGCCGCCCGGCAGTCGGCCGCCCACCGTACGGCCCGCTCGGGCGAAGGGGCGCGTACGGACACCACGGCGGCGTCGGGCCGCACGGCATCGAGGCCCGACGCCGTCAGCCGGGTGTGCAGCTCCGCCGCCACCTCCCGTGCCCGGGCCGCGCGCCCGGGTTCCCGGCGCAGCAGCCGCAGCGCGGCCAGGGCCGCACCGGTGGCCGCCGGGGCCAGGCCCGTGTCGAAGATGAACGTCCGGGCCGCGTTGACCAGGTGGTCGATCACCCGCTCAGGGCCGAGCACCGCCCCGCCCTGGCTGCCGAGCGCCTTCGACAGGGTGACGGTCACCACCACGTCCGGCGCGCCGGCGAGTCCGGCCGCGTGCGGGGCGCCCCGGCCGCCGTCGCCCAGGACGCCCAGCCCGTGCGCGTCGTCGACGATCAGTCCGGCGCCGGCCCGGCGGCAGACGGCGGCCAGTGCGGCGAGGGGGGCCGCGTCGCCGTCCACCGAGAAGACCGAGTCGGAGACGGCCACGGCCGGACCCGGATGCGTGCCGAGCGCCCTGCCGACGGCTTCCGGATCGGCGTGCGGGACGACCTGGGTGATCCCCCGGGCCAGCCGGCAGCCGTCGATCAGGGAGGCGTGGTTGCCCGCGTCCGAGACGAGCAGCGAGCCGTCCGGTGCCAACGCGGTCACCGCGGCGAGGTTGGCCGTGTACCCCGAGGACAGGACGAGGGCCGCCTCGGAGCCGCAGAAGCCGGCCAGCTCGCGCTCCAGTTCGCCGTGGAGTTCGGTGGTGCCGGTGACCAGCCGGGAGCCGGTGGCCCCCGCGCCCCACCGGCGGGCCGCCCCGGCGGCGCCCGCGACGACCTCCGGGTGCCGGGCGAGCCCCAGGTAGTCGTTGCTCGCGAGGTCCAGCAGCGAGGACGCGGCGGGGCGGGGCCGCAGGGTGCGGACGAGTCCGGCGCGCCGGCGGGTGCGTGCCTGCTCGTCGATCCAGCCGAACGCCATGGGTCCTCCGGGCCTGCGGGGCGGGTGACACGCCTGCGGCCGGTGTGCCGACGGCGCCGTTTGTGCACAGTGGACAGACACTAGCCATCCGGCGGCCCGACCGCAGTAGTGGCGATACCCACATTCCGGACGGCCGCCGTTGTGCGATCCCTCCTTGGCCCGGGGCGCTCCCGTACGCCAGGATCGCCTTCCATGGACCTGCTGAGCACACTCGTGGACAAGGGGCTCCGGCGCGCGTCGCCGACCCGCGGAGAAGCGCTGGCCGTCCTGGCCACGTCCGACGACGACCTGCTGGACGTGGTGGCCGCCGCCGGCCGGGTGCGGCGGCACTGGTTCGGCCGGCGGGTGAAACTCAACTACCTCGTCAACCTCAGGTCCGGACTCTGCCCCGAGGACTGCTCCTACTGCTCCCAGCGCCTCGGTTCGACGGCCGGCATCCTCAAGTACACCTGGCTGAAACCGGAGGAGGCCGCCGATGCGGCGACCGCGGGGCTGGCGGGCGGCGCCAAGCGGGTCTGTCTGGTGGCCAGCGGCCGCGGCCCGACCGACCGGGACGTCGACCGGGTCTCCGAGACGGTACGGACGATCAAGGAGCGGAACGGGGACGTCGAGGTGTGCGCGTGCCTCGGCCTGCTCTCCGACGGCCAGGCCGAGCGGCTGCGCGCGGCGGGCGCCGACGCCTACAACCACAACCTCAACACCGCCGAGGCGACGTACGGCTCCATCACCACCACGCACACCTACGCCGACCGTGTGGACACGGTGCACAAGGCGCACGCGGCCGGGCTGTCCGCCTGTTCCGGGCTCATCGCGGGGCTGGGCGAGAGCGACGAGGACCTGGTGGACGTGGTGTTCTCGCTGCGCGAGCTGGACCCGGACTCGGTGCCGGTCAACTTCCTGATCCCGTTCGAGGGCACCCCGCTCGCGAAGGAGTGGAACCTCACCCCGCAGCGGTGCCTGCGCATCCTGGCGATGGTCCGGTTCGTCTGCCCGGACGTGGAGGTGCGGATCGCGGGCGGCCGCGAGGTGCACCTGCGCGGCATGCAGCCCCTCGCCCTGCACCTCGCCAACTCGCTCTTCCTCGGCGACTACCTCACCAGCGAGGGCCAGGCGGGCCGGGCGGACCTGGAGATGATCGCCGACGCCGGGTTCGAGGTGGAGGGCACGGAGCGGGTGACACTGCCGGAGCACCGGACGGGTGGCTGCCGGCCGGCGGGCGGCGGCTGCGGCTCCGCCCCCGCCGCCCCCGCCGCCGACGTGCCGGAGACCGGTGAGGCCCGTACGGACCTCGTCGCCGTGCGCCGCCGGGGTGCCGGGACGGATCTCGCGCCCAATGCCTGAGCCGTCCGCGCCCGGCCTCTCCCTGTCCGCGCTGCTGGAGCTCGACCGGCGGCACGTCTGGCACCCGTACGCCTCCCTGCCCGGCCGGCACGAGCCGCTCGTCGTCGAGTCGGCGAGCGGTGTACGGCTGAGGGTCCGGCGGGCCGCGGGGGACGGCACCGAACTCGTCGACGGCATGTCGTCCTGGTGGGCGGCGATCCACGGCTACGGCCACCCGGTGCTCGACGAGGCGGTGCGCGAGCAGCTGGCGCGGATGAGCCACGTGATGTTCGGCGGGCTCACGCACGAGCCCGCCGTGCGGCTGGCGGAGCGCCTCGTCGGCATCACGCCCGAGGGTCTGGAGCACGTCTTCCTCGCCGACTCGGGCTCGGTGTCGGTCGAGGTCGCGGTCAAGATGTGCCTGCAGTACTGGCGTTCGCTCGGCCGCCCCGCCAAGCGGCGCCTGATGACCTGGCGCGGCGGATACCACGGCGACACCTGGCAGCCGATGTCGGTGTGCGACCCCGAGGGCGGGATGCACGGGCTGTGGCGGGGGGTGCTGCCCCGGCAGGTGTTCGCGGACGCGCCCCCGGCCGCGTACGAGGAGGCGTACGCGGACCGGCTGCGCGAGCTGGTCGCGTGCCACGCCGACGAGCTGGCCGCGGTGATCGTGGAGCCGGTGGTGCAGGGCGCGGGCGGGATGCGGTTCCACTCCCCCGCCTACCTGCGGGTGCTGCGGGAGGCCTGCGACGCGCACGACGTGCTGCTGGTGTTCGACGAGATCGCGACCGGGTTCGGGCGCACGGGCGCGCTGTTCGCGGCGGAGCACGCGGGGGTGACGCCGGACGTGATGTGCGTGGGCAAGGCGCTCACCGGCGGCTACCTGACGATGGCGGCGACGCTGTGCACCTCGCGGGTGGCCGAGGGGATAGCGCGGGGCGAGGTGCCGGTGCTCGCCCACGGGCCCACCTTCATGGGCAACCCGCTGGCGGCGGCCGTGGCCTGCGCCTCGATCGACCTCCTCCTCGGCCAGGACTGGCTCGCCGAGGTCAAGCGCATCGAGGCGGGGCTCAGGGAGGGGCTCGCCCCGGCGGCCGGTGCCCTGGGCGTGCGGGACGTCCGCGTCCTCGGTGCCGTCGGGGTCGTACAGCTGGACCACGAGGTGGACGTGGCGGCGGCGACGCGGGCCGCGGTGCGCGAGGGCGTGTGGCTGCGGCCGTTCCGCGACCTCGTCTACACGATGCCGCCGTACGTCGCGCGGGACGAGGACGTGGCACGGATCGCGCGCGCGGTGTGCGCGGCGGCGCGGGAGGGGTGAGGGGCATGAGGGGCGTCCGGGAGGGTGACCGCGGGGAGACGGCCGGGTGATCGGGCCGGGGGTCCTGGTGGTCACGGGCACCGGCACGGAGGTCGGCAAGACGGTGGCCACGGCCGCCGTCGCCGCGGTGGCCGCCGCGGCCGGCCGTACCGTCGCCGTGCTCAAGCCCGCGCAGACGGGCGTACGTCGGGGCGAGCCGGGCGACGCGGATGAGGTGGTCCGCCTGGCCGGTACCGTGACGGCCCGCGAACTGGTGCGCTATCCGGAGCCGTTGGCCCCGGCGACGGCCGCCCGCCGCTCAGGGCTCGCTCCGGTGCGGCCCGGGGACGTGGCGGACGCCGCCACCGAGCTCGCGGTGGAGCACGACCTCGTGCTCGTCGAGGGCGCGGGCGGCCTGCTCGTCCGGTTCGACGAGGAGGGCGGCACGCTGGCGGACGCCGCCCGGCTGCTGGACGCGCCCGTGCTGGTCGTCGCGTCGGCGGGGCTGGGCACGCTCAACACGACCGAGCTGACGGCACGGGAACTGCGCGGGCGCGGACTGGATCTGACCGGTGTCGTGATCGGCAGCTGGGCGGATGCGCCGGACCTGGCGTCCCGCTGCAACCTGGCCGATCTGCCGGTGGTGGCGGGGGCGCCGCTCCTCGGCGCGGTGCCCGCCGACGCGGGCGCCCTGGAGCCGGCCGCCTTCCGTGCGCGGGCCGGGGGCTGGCTGGCGCGGGAGCTGGGCGGGGTGTGGGACGCGGGGGCGTTCACGGCGGCGCACCGCGGGTGAGGCGGCGCGCCGTGTGCTTCCCCGGCAGCGCGCGGTGTGCTTCCCCGCTCTCGGGCCGGGTCATCGAGATCGGCGCGGGCAACGGCCTCGACTTCGCGCGCTGTCCGGCCACCGTCTCCGAGGTCGTGGCGATCGAACCGGAGCGCCTGCTGCGGCCGTCGGCGGTGAACGCGGCGTTCCGCGCCGATGTGCCGGTGGACGTCGTGCCGGGCGCGGCGGAGGCGCTGCCGGTCAAGAGCGAGGCGTTCGACGCGGCCGTCGTGTCCCTGGTGCTGTGCTCCGTGCGGGACCTACGGCGGTCGCTCGCGGAGATACGGCGTGTGCTGCGCCCGGGCGGCACCCTGCGGTTCTTCGAGCACGGCGTGGGCGGCGGGCGCGTGACGCGGGTGACGCAGCGGGTGGCGGACGCCACCGTGTGGCCCCTGCGGCTCGGCGGCTGCCACTCGGCCCGGGACCCGATCGGCCTGATGCGGGACGCCGGGCTGGAGGTCGGCCCGTACCGACACCTGGTGGTACCCCCGGCGGGCCCGCGGGTGCCGAGTTCCCACCACGTGCTCGGAGCGGCGCGCCGGCCGGAGCTCAGCGGGCCCGAGGGCGGGGGCGGGGGCGCCGAGGACCCGGCCGGTCGCTGATCCCGGGCAGCCGCACGCGGTTCACACGCCCCACTTGCGCAGCTCCTCCGCGATGTCGTGCACCGAGGCCGCACCGCTCTTCACCAGTCTCGCCAGCTCCCTGACCTGTTCGGGCGTGGTGACGACCTTGATGCCGTCGGCCACCAGGTAGGCGTAGGCGACGGCGCAGGCGAACAGCGCGTTGGAGCGCTCGAGGGCGGGAACGTGCAGCAGGAGCTGGAGCAGTGCGGCGGCGCAGGCGTGCGGGCCGTCGTAGACGGGAACGTCGAATATCTCGGCCTCGTGCCGGGCGACGGCCGCGACCAGGGCGCCCCAGTCGGTGACCTGCGGGTCACCGGGCGTCTTCTGCTCGGCGACCATGAGGAGCCAGGCGAGGTCGATCTTCAGGTTGCTCAAGGGATCCGTCGAGTCCTCTTGTCCGGCGTGTGCGGCGGCCTGGGTGACGGCACTCAGCGACGGCCCTCGCGCTCCGCGCCGAACTCCTCGGCGAAGACGGTCTCGTACTGCTGCATGAAGTCGGCGGCGGCCTCCACGAAGGACTGCCCGGCCTCCCCCGCGTCCTGTCGCACCAGCTCTTCGATGTAGCGGTTCACGCTCATCCCGCGCTCCAGGGCTCGCTCGCGGGCGGTGCGGGCCGTGTCCGCGTTTACCCGGACGTTCAGCTGGGTCTTGGCCATACCTCGACGCTAGCGCTCTGCCGCTAGCGCGAGCAAGGCGCACGGCGGGCGCACGGACGCACCGCGTCCTGGCGGCGCACGCGCCCCGGTGATGTACTCACCCCGTCCGATCAAGGTCCGATCAGGACCCGGTCAAGTCCCGTACCGGTGAGGAGAGTTCATGTCACGCCCCTTCCGTTTCGGCGTCAACCTGATCAGCCCCGCACCCGCCGACGAGTGGCGCGCGAAGTGCCGCAGGGCCGAGCAGCTCGGGTACGACGTGCTCCTGGTCCCCGACCACCTCGGGATGCCGGCCCCCTTCCCCGCCCTGGTCGCGGCGGCCGCGGCGACCAGCGGGCCACGGGTGGGCACGTTCGTGCTCAACGCGGGTTTCTGGAACCCCGCGCTGCTGGCCCGTGAGGTGGCCACCACGGACGCGCTGACGGGCGGGCGCCTGGAGCTCGGGCTCGGCACCGGCTACGTGCGGGCGGAACACGAGAGCGCGGGGCTGCCGTGGGGGTCGCCGCGCGAGCGGGTGGACCGCCTGCGGCACACCGTCGAGGAGCTGGTCCGCCTGCTCGGCTCCACGGACCTCCCCCACTCTCGACTCCGTTCGAGCGGGGGGACCCCCACGCCGGACCCCGTGCAGCGGCCCCGGGTACCGCTCATGATCGGCGGGGGCGGCGACCGGATGCTGCGGCTCGCGGCCGAGCACGCGGACATCGTGGCGTTCACGGGGGCGCGCAGCCTGCCCGACGGCACCCTCGTACCGGTGACGGACGAGGAGTTCGGCGAGCGCGTCGCGCGGTACGCGAAGTCCGCCACCGGGCGCGAGGAGCCGGCCGAGCGGAACCTGCTCGTCCAGCTCGTGGTCGTGACGGACGACCCGGGCGCCGCCGTGCGGGAGTGGCTGCCGTACTTCCCGCAGCTGAGCGAGGAGCAGGTCCTCGGTCTGCCGACGGCGCTGGTGGGGACCCTGGAGGAGATCGTCGGCCGGGTGCGGGCCCTGCGGGAGCGCCACGGGATCACCTACCTGACGGTCCTGGAGCCGAACATGGAGGTCTTCGCGCCGGTCATGGCGGCGCTGCGGGACGGGTGACCGTCCGCATCGTGGAATGGTGCGTCCGGCCGGCGGCCGCGTGCTGTGATCATCCGCATGACCGACCTTCGTATCCGGGCCGCCGGGCCCGAGGACCTGGACACCGTGCTGGCCTTCTGGAAGACGGCCGCGGAGGGCACGAGCATCAGCGACGACCGGGAGGGCGTGGAGCGGCTGGTCGCCCGTGACGCGGACGCGTTGCTCCTCGCCGAGCTGGACGGGGAGCTGGTGGGCACGGTGATCGCGGGCTTCGACGGCTGGCGCTGTCACCTGTACCGGCTCGCGGTCCGTCCGGAGCGGCGCCGGCAGGGGGTCGGCTCGGCGCTGCTGGCGGCCGCCGAGGAGCGGTTCGTGGGGCTCGGGGGGCGGCGCGGGGACGCGATGGTCCTCGAGCGGAACGGGACGGCGCACCATGCCTGGCGCGCCGCGGGGTACGCGCCACAGGAGCAGTGGCGGCGGTGGGTGAGGCCACTCGGTGACGAGGCCGTCTGACGGCCCACACCGGCGGATCGCGCGGGCCGGGCGGCCCGCGTCGTCGCGCGCCCCGCCCACCGCTGCCGGATCATGGGACGGGCGGAGGTGACCCGATGACCGAAGTGCTCCTCCTGCTGGTGGCGGTGGTGCTCGCCGTGGCCTGCGGCGCCTTCGTCGCGGCCGAGTTCTCCCTGACCACGGTCGAGCGCAGTGCGCTCGAGCGGGCCGTGGAGCGGGGCGAACGGGGCGCGGCGGGCGCTCTCGAAGCCGTACGGAACCTGACGTTCCAGCTCTCCGGGGCGCAGCTCGGCATCACCGTGACGAACCTGGTGGTCGGCATGCTCGCCGAGCCGTCCGTCGCCGCGCTGATCGCGGGGCCGCTGGAGTCCGCGGGGGTGCCGGCCTCGGCGTCGGGCTCGATCGCGCTGGTGATCGGCACGGCCCTGTCGACCGTGTTCCTGATGGTGGTCGGCGAGCTGGTGCCGAAGAACTGGGCGATCTCCTCGCCGGTCGCCGTCGCCCGGACGGTGGCGACGCCGATGCGCTGGTTCAGCACCGCCTTCCGCCCGTTCATCCGGCAGCTGAACAACACGGCCAACCGTCTCGTGCGCCGCCTCGGCGTCGAGCCCGCCGAGGAGCTGGCCTCCGCGCGCGGGCGCCAGGAGCTGGCGGCGCTCGCCCGGCACTCCGCCCGGGAGGGCGCCCTGGAGGCGGACACGGCCGAACTGTTCGTGCGCACGCTGAACCTCGCCGACCTGACCGCGGAGAACGTCATGACCCCGCGGGTCCAGGTGATCGCGCTGGATGCCCGGGCCACCTGCGAGGACGTGGCGAACGCGACCCGGGCGACGGGCCTGTCCCGCTTCCCGGTCCACCGTGACGGCCTCGACTCGGTGATCGGCACGGTGCACGTCAAGGACGTGCTGGCGGTGCCCGCCGAGCGGCGCCCGCACGTCCCCGTCGCGGAACTGGTGCGCGAGCCGCTCTTCGTCCCGCAGTCGCTGACCGTGGACCGCCTCCTGGACCGGCTGTCCGGCAAGCGCACGATGGCGGTGGTCATCGACGAGTACGGCGGCACGGCGGGCGTCGCGACGCTGGAGGACATCGTCGAGGAGGTCGTCGGCGAGGTGCGCGACGAGCACGACCCGCACGAGACGCCGGACCTCGCCCCGGCGGGCGCGGACGACGCGGGCCGGGCGCTGTACGCGGCCGACGGCTCGGCCCGCACCGACCGGCTCGCGCGCGTGGGGCTGCGGGCGCCGGACGGTCCCTACGAGACGCTCGCGGGCCTGGTGGCGGCCGAGCTGGGCCGCATCCCGGGCGTGGGCGACACCGTGGAGGTGGCCGGCTGGCGGCTCGAGGTGGTGGACGCCTCGGGCCGCCGGGCCGCACGGGTCCTGCTGCACGCGCCGCTCGACGGGGACGCGGCGGGCGGCGGGGACGCGACGGGCGGCGGGGCCGACGGGCAGGGAGGTGAGGGGCGATGACCGTCGTCCAGCTGCTGATCGGCCTGGCGACGCTGGTCGTCAACGCCTTCTTCGTGGGCGCCGAGTTCGCGTTGATCTCCGTGCGCCGCAGCCAGATCGAACCGTACGCCGAAGGGGGCGACCGGCGGGCGAAGCGCGTGCTGTGGGGCCTGCGGCACGTGTCCGCGCTGATGGCGGCCGCCCAGCTCGGCATCACGCTGTGCACCCTGGTCCTCGGCGTGGTCGCGGAGCCCGCGATCGCGCACCTGCTGGAGCCGGTGTTCCACGCGGTCGGCGTGCCGGAGGGCGCCGGGCACGCGGTGTCCTTCGTGCTCGCGCTGGCCGTCGCCACGTACCTGCACATGCTGCTCGGCGAGATGGTGCCGAAGAACGTCGCGCTCGCGGAGCCGGTGCGCACCGCGCTGCTGCTGGGCCCGCCGCTGGTGGCGCTGTCCCGGGCGCTGCGGCCGGTGATCTTCACCGTCAACGCCGTCGCGAACGCCTTGCTGAAGCTCCTGCGGATCGAGACGAAGGACGAGGTCACCGCGGCCTTCTCGGACGCCGAGCTGGCCCGGCTGGTGCAGGACTCCGGTGCCGCCGGGCTCCTCGACGACCGCGCGCAGGAGCGGCTGCACGACGCGCTGGAGCTCGGCCGGCGGCCCGTGCGGGACGTGGTGGTGCCGCTGGAGCGCGTGGTGTACGCCCGGATGGGGGTCACCCCGGACGAGCTGGAGCGGCTGACGGCGGGGTCGGGGTTCTCCCGCTTCCCCGTGGTGGACTCCGGCCGCCGGATCGTGGGCTACCTGCACGTGAAGGACGCGCTGGACGCGGCGCCCCGGGACCTGCCGTTCGCGGTGGCGGACATGCGGCCGGTCGCCCGGGTGCGGGAGACCACACCCCTGGACGACGTGCTGACGGCCATGCGGCGCAGCCGGACGCACCTGGCGGCGGTCCTGGGCGGGGACGGCCGGCTGGCGGGTCTGGTGACCATGGAGGACGTGCTGCGGGAGCTGTTCGGCCAGCCGGTGTGACAGCCGTGACACCGCTCCGGCCCGACCGACCGCCGGGTACGGCCGCGCGTTAGCATCGTCGACGCCATGCAGACGAACCCCACGCACCCCAGCACCCAGCACAGCGGTCCCCCGTACACCAGTTTCGTCGCGATCGGCGACTCCTTCACCGAGGGCATGTCGGACCTGCTGCCCGACGGCTCCTACCGGGGCTGGGCGGACCTCCTCGCGGGACGGATGGCCGCGCAGACGCCCGGCTTCCGGTACGCGAACCTCGCGGTGCGCGGCAAGCTCATCCGGCAGATCCTCGACGAGCAGGTGGACGTCGCGGCCGCGATGGGCGCGGACGTGATCACCCTGGTGGGCGGTCTGAACGACACCCTGCGGCCCAAGTGCGACATGGCGCAGGTGCGCGGCCGGCTGGAGGAGGCCGTGGAGCGGCTGGCGCCGTTCTGCCGGCAGCTGGTGCTGATGCACAGTCCGGGCCGCCAGGGACCGGTGCTGCAGCGGTTCCGTCCCCGCATGGAGGAGCTGTTCGCGCACATCGACGCGCTCGCCGCACGCCACGGCGCGCTCGTGGTGGACCTGTACGGGGCTCCGTCCCTCAGCGACCCGCGGATGTGGGACGTGGACCGGCTGCACCTGACGGCCGAGGGGCACCGCCGGGTCGCGGAGGCGGTCTGGCAGGCGCTCGGGTACGACGCGGAGGACACCGGGTGGCGTACGCCCCTGCCCCTCGCGCCGCCACCCGCCTGGGTCGCGCGGCGCATCGCCGACGTGCGTTTCACCCGGACGCACCTGCTGCCGTGGATCGGCCGCCGGCTGACCGGCCGCTCCTCGGGGGACGGCCGGGCAGGCGCCCAGTTCAACGCTGAGCTGGGCAAAGCCTTCTGGGTCAGCCCTGCGGACCACATGAACCCCGGGCCTGTGGCGGACTGGCGACGGGTGGGGCACTAGGGTCCGTCTTCACACAGGTCTCACTCAGAGCAGGAACGAGGCGAGACAGACCGCCGCTTCGTAGGAGGTGGCGGTCTTGTCGTACCTGGTCTCGCCGACCACCGCGCCGGCCACCGCAGCCCGGTCCATGGCTACTGCCTGGACGTGCCGTCTGCCGAAACCTTGATGATGACGCGTGCGCGGCACGTCGATCCTGGGTCGATGGTCGACACAGGGCGCTGGAAGGGCGGCCACCGGGCGAGCGATCACACCTTGTGTTGGGCCGCTCCGGTCGAACGAGCTCCGTTGGCCGACGTCTTCGCCGACCGGCGTGACACGGCACTGACGTGCCAGGCGGTGGAGTACAGCAGGAGTGCGACTGCGAGTGAGGCGCCGGCTCTCTTGGCGGCTCCGGTGAGCACTCCTTCGGCGACGGTGCCCCACGGCGCCGGGACCGTCCTGGTGGGGTAGGTGGTGTCGCTCGCGCCGTTGCCCAGGTCGACGGTGGTCGGGCGGCTGTAGTCCACTTCGGTCACGTGGCGGTAGGCGGTGAAGTCGCCGGCGGCGTTCGTGGCGCCGCCCAGCACGGGAGCCGCAACGAGCAGAACCACCACGCCCCACCGCGTGAGGGGAGTCAGGCGGGCAACGTCGTCGCTGCCGGTGGTGGGCCGCAGTCGGGCCCGGCGGCGCCAAAGGTGCCATCCGAGGGCCGCCAGGCCGAGGACGGTGCTCGTGTACTGCAGCAGCCGGGCAACGCTCAAGCCGCCGATGGCCGAGGCACGCAGTATCTCCAGGTGTGTGACCAGGAAGCCGTCGCCGTGGGTGAAGGAGTCCCATGCCACGTGGGAGGCGATACCGATCAGGGCGGAGACCAGCAGCCACATGGTGTGGCGGGCTCTGGCCGGCACGTCGACCGCCCGCTCCGTTTCGGGCAGGCGAAGGCCGGACGGGAGCAGAGCCGTGATCGGTGCGCGCAGCATCCGGTACGCGGCGACCAGGCCGAGGGCGAAGGGCAGGCTGATCAGGAGGCCACCGACGGAAGAGTGGGTCTCGGTGGCGTTGAGGAGCGGCCCGTACCAGTCCTGGGCGCTGCTCGCGGATACGCCGAGGGCGACCAGGAAGTACGGGACATCGGGTGCCGCGGCGCCGGCGACCAGTGCCGCCGGAACGAATGGCCGCCGCAGCAGCGGGAGGACCGCGGCGGGGTGGGACAAGGTGAACGGCAACTTGGTGATCTTCCTGCTCGGACGACGCCGCAGGATCACCGCCCGCCACGGTGCGGGACCCCTTACCGGGGCGTCCCGGATCGCGCGGCTGGGCTGCCCCGGGCAACAGGTATGGATAGAACACCGGAGAGAGTATTCATCTCAACGGACTATCGCAACCGGGTGATGGCGCGCTGCCAGGCGAGAACAAGCTGGGCCGGTGGAGACGGACGGCACGAGGAAGCCGGCCGCCCCGTCGGCCGGGGCGGCCGGCCGAACAAACGGGGGGCAGGTCAGTACCGGCGGCGCACCGCCTGGAAGAACGCGGTCAGCACGGCGGCGACCGGGAGGAAGAGGAATATGCCAAGGACGGGCAGCAACTCGAGCCAGGCGTCCGTATAGGCATGGGCGATCAAGGGCGGAGAGGCCAGGGCCATCGCGCCGATCTCGCGCAGACCCGAGGACCGGGTGCGAACGGCGAGGACTGCCCCGGTGAGGGCGAGGACCAGCATCGGCCAGGCACCGTAGTCCGTGGTCACCGCGAAGGCCCTGGTGTCAACGACGACGACGGGAAACCACGCCACGGCGGCCATGGCTCCGGCGGCCGCGGACAGCCGCTTGTCACCACGTCGATCCGGAGGGCAGGCCAGGACGACCGCGAGGGTCAGCAGCGCCGCGACCGGAGCGGCAACCCCCTCGCCGTACAGGTGAGGGGTGACTGCCCACTGCGCCGCCGTCCCCAGCAGCCCGCACGCGGCCACGCCCGCGCCCAGTACCCAGCGGCCGGTCAAGGCGATGATCGCGCCGACGCACACCAGGACGGAGAGCAGCGAATACAGGGTCCACGACCCCTCCATGGCGGCGAGCTGTACCCGCATCGGGGCCGGCGAGAGAACAAGTCCGGCGTACCAGCGCGTCAGCCGCAGCCCGCCGTCCACGGCGGCGGCCGCCAGCGCGAACGGGGCAGCCATGGCGAACAGCTGCCCCGCCGACGAGGCCGAGTCCAGCCTCAGCCGCACCCGCAGGGCGTGCGCGGCCAGGTCGGCGTCCGCACGCAGCCGCACCGCACGCGGCAGGCCCGCCGTCATCTCCCGATGCACATCGACGATCTCCTGCCCGTAAGCAGCCCGGTAGGCGGCCGGATACAGGCGGACCAGAACATCGATCACGTCAGCGCCGTCGCGCCGTCGGCCAGCCGCCGCCTGACCTCCCGAGCAGTGGCGGCCAGCCGCTCCGCCTCCTCCTCCAGCCTCTCCCGCCCAGCTGGAGCCAGAGCGAAGATACGCCGCGCCCGGCCGCCCACCACTTCTTCACGCTCGACCTGGATGAGCCCTTCTGCCAGGAGCCGGTCCAGCGCCCCGTAGAGCGCCCCGGTACGCGGCACCACCCGACCCTCGGTCATCGCCTTGACCTCCTGGGCAACGGCATAGCCGTGACGCGGCGCATCGGCCAACGCCGTCAGCAGCAGCAACGCCAGCTCCTGCAGCCCTCGCTCACTCATACCGACAGAGTATTCCGTCCGACGGACGACCGGCGACGGGCAAGGACGAGGAGACCATCGCCCGCCTGACCGCCCAGCCTCCGCTGGAGCGCCTCGGTACCCCGGCCGACATCGCCGAGGTCGTGGCGTTCCCGGCCGCACCGGCCGGCCACTGGATCATCGGACGGGTCGTCCGCGCCAACGGCGGAATCGTCTGATGACGGTGGGCGATGAGCACCGCGTTTCAGGTCGGCAGCGCTTCCCCGCCGTCACCCGGAGCTCCGGCGGGGAGTCGGCCGGGTGTTCCAAGACGGCCGTGGTACCGCGGGTGATGGCCTCGGGGTTCTCCGCCACCTTCGGCGGGTCGGTGACCCACCGACTGAGTCAGTGAGTGCCGAAGTCGGGCAGGGCAAGGGCCGAATGGGCCGGGCGGGGTGCCGGGGCGGGCATGGCGCTGAGGCCGCGCAGGCGGTCGTTGCGCTGTTCCAGGGTCTGGGCGGTGGTCGGGAAGAGGCTGTCGCCGCCCTGGCCGACCAGGTTCTGGTTCGCCGTCACGAAGGCACGGGTGGTGTGCTCGTAGACGGCGAAGCCCTCGGTGTGGTCCCGGCCGGCCAGGGAGCCGGCGAGCATGTAGGCGCCGACCAGGGCGAGGCTGGTGCCCTGGCCGGTGAGGAACGAGGGCGCGTACGCGGCGTCGCCCAGCAGGGCGACCCTGCCGCTGGACCAGCGGGGCACGCGGATCTGGCCGACCGTGTCGAAGAAGACGTCGTCCGCGTCGCCCAGGGCGGCCAGGATGTCCGGCACCTTCCAACCGGCGTCGGCGAAGACCTGGTGCAGCAGGTCCCGTTGGGCTTCAGGCTCGCCGAGCACGTCGAGGGGCGGTTCCGGCCGGGCGAAGGTGAGGAAGGCGTGCACCGCGTCGTCGCCGCCCACGGCGTAGAGCGCCGCGGCCCGGCCCGGACTGTTCCACATCACGGCCTCGTCCAGGAGACCGAAGGTGTTGCGCATGGTGAAGAGGGCGAAGCAATGACCGAGGTGGTGGTTGAACTGCTCCTCCGGACCGAACAGCATCTCCCGGGTGCGGGAGTGCGTGCCGTCCGCGCCGACCACCATGTCGAACGTACGGGTGCGGCCGCTGCGGAAGGTGACGTCGACCCCGTGCTCGTACTGGTCGAGGGTGGCGACGCAGTCGTCGAACAGGAACTCCACGTCGTCACGGACGGCCGTGTACAGGGCGTCGGTCAGGTCGCCGCGCCGTATCTCCAGGTCCCGTCCCGTACCGCCGGTGACGCCGTGCGGGTGGAGCGTGGTCACCTCGCTGCCGTCCGCGTCCAGGAAGGTGAGGCGACGCAGGTCGATGTGTGCGTCCCGCAGCCGCGGCAGGATCCCCATCCGCTCGACGACGTCGAGTGCGGTGCCGCGTACGTCGACGGGGTAGCCGCCGCCGCGGAGCGAGCCGGCCCTCTCCACGACCGTGACCGCGTATCCGTAGCGGTTGAGCCAGAAGGCCAGGGCGGGTCCCGCGATGCCGCCCCCGGAGATCAGGACGTCGCGCCCGGGTGTGGTGCCTGTGCCGGTCGTCCGGTCGGTGCGGGTCATGCCTTGACTCCTTTGTTCATGGTGCGGGTGACGAACAGGGCCAGCGCCGTGACGACGCCGGCCAGGACGAAGCCGGTGACGTAGGCCGACTCGGCCGCGGTCCGGGACCCGGCAGGGGTCGCGGCGGTGAGGAAGGCACCGCCGAGCTGGCCACCCACGGCGTACCCGAGCACGCGGCTCACCAGGATCAGGCTGGTGGCGATGCCGGTGTCGTCGGAGTCGACGGCGGTGGCGGTGGCGGTCACCATGGCCGTCACGCACAGGCCGTTGGCCAGCGCGATCAGCGCCTTTCCGACGACGAGGTGCCAGACCTCCGAGTGCACGGCGGCCAGGGCGAACAGGGAGACGGCCATCATGACGACGCCGGCGTTGACGACGGCGCGCGAGCCGAACCGCCGGTCGCCGATCCCCCCGAGCGGCCCGGCCAGCGTCGCGGCGACGGCGCCGGGGAGCAGGAAGAAGGCGATCTCGGTGGCGTCGGCCCCGAACCCGTAACCGTCGCCGCGCTCGTCGAAGAGCTGCGGAATGAGGAAGACGGCGGTCGACGTACCGAGACAGACGACGAACGTCAGCACACACGCCTTCCAGATCACGGGCCGTGCCAGCAGGCGCAGGTCGATCATCGGCGAGGCGGCGCGCCGTTCCACGGCCACCCATCCGGTGACGAAGGCGGCCAGCACCACGAGGAGGGCGCCGAGCACGAGGGGCCGCGAGCCGGCCTCGGGAGCCAGGGAGAGGGTGAGCATGAGCGTGGTCAGCGTTCCGCTCAGGAGCAGCAGGCCGAGCCAGTCGACCCCGGCCTCGTGGAGGCGGCCCGGCGGGTCCGCTGGCATCAGCCCCTTCACGAGCAGGGTCGCTGCGACGACCGCGATCGTCGGCAGCCCGAACATCCAGTGCCGGGAGAGTTGTTCCGCCACCGGCCCGGCCGACAGCATGCCCACCATCCCGCCGCCGACGAAGAGTCCGCTGACCACGCCGATGGCCACCTTCGACGCGCCCGGGGGCAGATGTCTGCGCACCACGACGAAGGACAGGGGCAGCGCGCCCACCATCGCCCCCTGCAGCACCTGGCCGAGCAGCAGCACGGGGAAGTTCGGCGCCAGGGCGGACACCGTGCCGCCGACCGAGACCACCGCCATCAGGCGGAGCAGGCCCTTCTTCCCGCCGTGGCGGTCGCCGAACCTGCCCGCCAGCGGTGTGACGAGCGCGCCGGTGATGAGCAGCACGATGCTGAGCAGCGCCCCCTGGGCCTGGCTCAGGTGCAGTTCGCGTTCCAGGAGCGGGATCGTCGGTGACACGACCGACTCCAGGGCGCCGGTGGACAGTGCCAGCAGGCCGAGCGCCCCGACAGCGACCTTCCCGAAGGGCGGTGCGGGCGCCGGACTCGTGGTCATGGGCGTCCGTACGGTCGCACCGGCCGTTGCCCCGGGTTCGCTTTCTTCTTGCGTGGTCACCGTGGTCACCGACGATCTCCTTGTCGGAACATGGGAAGGGAACGAAACCCCTGCTCGAGAGGTCCGTGTCGCTCCTTCGAGCACCCGAAGGCGCCGCCGGCGGTGCGGCGGCGGGAGGCGACGGGGTACAGAGTGCGGAGGCGGCTGCGCGCCGGGCGTCATACCCGGGAGCCATCGTGGACCTCATACCGGGGTAGGGGGTGGGGCGTCGCGGGCGCCCGCCGGCATCCCGGCGCGGTGTCCGTGAAGCGGAGGCCGACCAGCGTTCCGCGGACGGGTTCGCTCACGGCGCCCCGCAGGGCGACGGCGCCCCCGTTCCCCGCCGTGCGGCCGCTCCGGGCGGTCCCGGCGCGAACGGAGCCGCACCGGCACCGGGCCGTGCTCGAGGAGGAGCCCGCCCACTTGTCCACGAGGGCGTCGAACAGGGGCCGCCCCCGTCATGTCCTCCGCGGTCCCGCCGTACTGCGGAAGGGCCGTCGGCCCCCACGTCCGGCACCTCCGGGACGCGCTTCCGGCTGACCGCTACGGCACGCTCTCGCCCTGTTCGCCCGGGGACACCAGCCCCGACTCGTACGCGAGGACCACCGCCTGGGCACGGTCGCGCAGGTGGAGCTTGGTCAGGACACGGCTCACGTGTGTCTTCACCGTCTGTTCGGCCAGCACGAGGATCTCGGCGATCTCCGTGTTGGACCGGCCTCGGGCGACCAGGGTCAGGACCTCGGTCTCGCGTTCCGTCAGGCCCTTGAGGCGCAGCGCGGGCTTGCCCCGGGCGGCGGCGGGCCGCTGCCGGGCGAAGTCCGCGATCAGACGACGCGTCACGGAGGGGGCGAGCAGCGCCTCGCCCGCGGCCACGACCCGTACCGCCGCGATGAGGTCGGCCGGCGGCGCGTCCTTCAGCAGGAAGCCGCTGGCGCCCGCCCGCAGCGCCTCGTACACGTAGTCGTCGACGTCGAACGTGGTGAGCATCAGCACCCGCGGCCGGTGGGTGACGCCCGGCGGGGGCGTGAGCAGACGGCGCGCGGCCTCCAGCCCGTCCATCTCGGGCATCCGTACGTCCATCAGCACCACGTCCGGATGGGTGCGCCGGCTCAGTGCGACGCCCTGTGCGCCGTCGGGGGCCTCGCCCACCACGTCGATGTCGCTCTGCGCGGCGAGCAGCGCGGCGAAGCCGGCCCGCACCATGGCCTGGTCGTCGACGATGATGACACGCGTCGTCACAGGAAGTCCTCCGCATCGAGGGGAAGTCGAGCGGCGACACGGTATCCGCCGTCCGGCAGCGGGCCCGCCTCGAGGGTGCCGCCGACGAGCCGTACCCGCTCGCGCATGCCGACGAGGCCGTGCCCGGTGCCGCCCGCTTCGAGCGGCCCGGCGGGGGGCCGGGGCGGCGGGCCGTTGACGACCAGGACGGTGAGCCGGCTTCCGCCCTGACCGTCGGCGGGTTCCGGCACCGACAGCGACACCCGCGTCGCGGCTCCCGGTGCGTGCCGTACGACGTTCGCGAGGGCTTCCTGGACGATCCGGTACGCCGAGAGCCCGACCGCCTCGGGCACCTGAGCCGCGCAGGGGTCGAACTCCACCGGCCCGCCCGTCCTCGACGTCGCCTCCACCAGTTGACCGACCTGCGCCAGGCCCGGCTGGGGCACGAGCTCGCCGTGCGCCTCCTCGCTGCGCAGCACACCCAGCAGGCGGCGCATCTCGCCGAGCGACTCACGCGCCGTCGCCGCGATGGACGTGAACTCCTCCTGCACGTCGGGGGGCAGCGTCCGGAGACGGTATCCGGCGGTGTCCGCCTGCACCGTGATGACGGACATGTGGTGCGCCACCACGTCGTGCAGCTCGCGCGCGATGCGGGCACGTTCCTCCAGCAGCGTCCGCCGCGCGCGCTCGGCCTCGCTGATCGTCTCCTGCTCGGCCAGCCTGCGCTGCGCCTCGTACCGCTCGCGCAGCGCACCGCCGAGCAGCAGCGCGACGCCGCCCAGGATGGTGAGCAGGGTGCCGTTGCTGCTCGGCCCGTCGGGGGCGGCGAACACCAGGCCGACGTTCACGACCGCCGTCGCGAACCACACCCACAGCAGCGTCCGGCGCCGCTCGCGCAGGCCGAGGGCGAGACAGAGGCCGACGTATCCGACGAGCTGCATCGGCGGGTACGGCCACAGCAGCCGCTCCTCGTGGTCGACGGTGAGCAGGACGAGCGCGCCGGCCACGTCCGCGGCGAACACCACGTACCAGGACCGCAGCGGACGGACGACGGCGAGCGGCAGCGGCGCGGTCTGCGCGACGGCCAGCGCGCTCGCGATGCCGGCGTGCAGGCCGTAGTCGGCGGTGAGGACCACAAGGGTGGTGGGCAGCAGGGAGACACTCAGCACGAACGCCACGGCCCACGGCAGCATCCGCACCCACCGCCGCGAGGCCTCCGCGAACAGTGCGCGCGGGCGTTCCGCCACCGAGGTCATGAGCCTCACCTTCGTCTGTGCGACGCGTCGGGGTCAGCCGACGTGTGTTCATCAGAGGAACGTGACGTAACGGTACTCAGCGGTCGAGCCGCCGGGGAGCCGGCCGGGTCCCGCGCGCCTGATGCGGAGCCGCTGCCGTGCCGGTGGCCGGCAGGGGACTCCTGACTCGGCCGGGACGAGCGGGGCGGCCCGGGAGACACAGCCGACCCGGAACGGCACATCCGCCCGTCCCCCTCCTTCTCCTCCGCGTTCACGGAGGAGGAGATCGAAGATCGGGGAGACGGTCGGCGGCTGGGCGTCGCACCCGGTGGACGGACCGGAGTCGATACCCCGACAGGGAAGGGTCCACCACGGCCGGCCCCCGGCGACGGGCCCGACGACGCAGGCTGGGTCACCGTCCGGGGACGGCCGCCCGGCGAAACCGCCGGAGCCGCTGCCGTACGAGTTGCCGGCGGCCGGTGAGGGACCGACCTCGGCGTAGGTTGTCGCCCCTTCAACGAGGGAACACCCAGGGGGTCGGCCGCCCGCACCGGGCCGGCCGACGGCCGCGCCGCGTCGTTCTGCCGGGAGAGTGCCATGACCGTCCGTGTCTGCTCGCTGATCACCAACGGTCCGCAGCTCATAGCTCCGGGCGCCTACGCGGTGGTCCGCTTCCCCTTCGGGGACGCCGAGTCGTACGACCGGTACAACATGCACCCGGCGACCCAGCCGGACGGCCACGTCGTCACCGACGCGAAGCGCGACGACCGGGCGGGGCTGATCTGGCCGGCCGCGGACGGCTGGGGCACCCTGACCGCGATGATCCAGTGGGAGGCGGGCCGCTACACGGAGCTGCGGGACCAGTTCGTCCGCGACCCGCTGGGCCTCACCGACGACCCGGTGAACACCACCGCCACCGACCACCGGCCGCCGAGCCCCGGCATGCAGTGCTTCACCAAGCACCACGAGATGTTCGTGCACCCCGGGGTGCCGGTGGCCCTGCGCGTCTCCCACAACGACGGCGCACCGCGTCGGCTGGTCCTCGCGGAGCTCAAGCTGGCCGTCCACCCGACGTGAGCCGTCCGCCCGACGTGGGACACCCGGCCGCAGGGCCCGGGCGCGCGGGTAAACTTCCTGCTCGTGACTTCTGCGCCTGCCAAGCCCCGCATCCCGAACGTCCTCGCCGGACGCTACGCCTCCGCCGAGCTCGCCACGCTCTGGTCCCCCGAGCACAAGGTGCGGCTGGAGCGGCAGCTCTGGCTGGCCGTGCTGCGGGCCCAGAAGGACCTCGGCATCGACGTGCCCGACGCGGCGCTCGCCGACTACGAGCGGGTGCTCGACCAGGTCGACCTGGCCTCGATCGCCGAGCGCGAGAAGGTCACCCGGCACGACGTGAAGGCGCGGATCGAGGAGTTCAACGACCTCGCCGGGCACGAGCACGTGCACAAGGGCATGACCTCCCGCGACCTCACCGAGAACGTGGAACAGCTGCAGATCCGGCTCTCGCTGGAGCTGGTGCGCGACCGTACGGTGGCCGTGCTGGCGCGCCTGGGCAAGCTGGCCGGCGAGTACGGCGAGCTGGTCATGGCCGGGCGTTCGCACAACGTGGCCGCGCAGGCCACCACCCTCGGCAAGCGCTTCGCCACCGCCGCCGACGAGCTGCTGGTCGCCTACGGCCGGGTGGAGGAGCTCCTCGGCCGCTACCCGCTGCGCGGCGTCAAGGGCCCGGTCGGCACCGCGCAGGACATGCTGGACCTGCTCGGCGGGGACGCGTCGAAGCTCGCGGAGCTGGAGAACCGTATCGCCGGGCACCTCGGCTTCGGACAGGCGTTCACCTCGGTCGGCCAGGTCTACCCGCGCTCGCTGGACTACGAGGTCGTGACCGCGCTGGTGCAGCTGGCCGCGGCGCCCTCCTCGCTGGCGAAGACGATCCGGCTGATGGCCGGGCACGAGCTGGTCACCGAGGGCTTCAAGCCGGGCCAGGTCGGCTCCTCCGCGATGCCGCACAAGATGAACACCCGCTCCTGCGAGCGCGTCAACGGCCTCATGGTGATCCTGCGCGGGTACGCGTCGATGACCGGCGAGCTGGCGGGCGACCAGTGGAACGAGGGCGACGTGTCCTGCTCGGTGGTGCGCCGGGTGGCGCTGCCGGACGCGTTCTTCGCGCTGGACGGCCTGCTGGAGACCTTCCTGACGGTGCTCGACGAGTTCGGCGCCTTCCCCGCCGTGGTCGCCCGTGAGCTGGACCGCTACCTGCCGTTCCTCGCCACCACCAAGGTGCTGATGGGCGCGGTGCGCGCGGGCGTCGGGCGCGAGGTCGCGCACGAGGCCATCAAGGAGCACGCCGTCGCCTCCGCCCTCGCCATGCGCGAGCAGGGCGCCGAGCGCAACGAGCTGCTCGACAAGCTGGCCGCGGACGAGCGCATCCCGCTGGACCGCGAGCGGCTGGACGCGCTGATGGCCGACAAGCTGTCGTTCACGGGTGCCGCCGCCGACCAGGTGGCCACGGTCGTCGGCCGGATCGAGGAGATCGTGAAGCAGCGTCCCGAGGCCGCGGGGTACACCCCGGGGGCGATCCTCTGACGCGCTTCACCCCCGAGGAGCTGGAGGCCGCCCGCGACCGTCTCGTACCGGACGTCGTCGCGGACGGACTCCGCGTCCTGTTCTGCGGCATCAACCCCGGTCTGATGACGGCCGCGTCCGGCCACCACTTCGCCCGCCCCGGCAACCGCTTCTGGCCGGTGCTGCACCTGTCCGGGTTCACGCCCCGGCGGTTGCAGCCGTCGGAGCAGCAGGAGCTGCTGTCGTACGGGCTGGGCATCACCAACGTGGTGGCGCGGGCCACCGCCCGGGCCGACGAGCTGACCGCCGCGGAGTACGCCGAGGGCGGGCGCCTGCTCACCGCCAAGGTGGCGCGGCTGCGGCCGCGTTGGCTGGCCGTGGTGGGCGTCACGGCGTACCGGGCGGCGTTCGACGACCGCAAGGCACGGGTGGGCCCGCAGGAGCGGACCATCGGGGACACCCGGGTGTGGGTGCTGCCCAACCCCAGCGGGCTGAACGCGCATTGGACGGCCGAGACGATGGCGGAGGAGTTCGCCCGGCTGCGGGTGGCCGCGGAAGCTGACGAGACTCCCGGGGCGTAGCCGGTCACGGCGGCTCCGTCTCCGTCACGAGCGCGAGCAGCTGGAACGGCAGCTCCTTGTCCCACTGGGAGACGCCCAGCGCCACCCAGCGCCCGTGGCCGGCCTCCCTCCACAGGTGCACGTCCGGCACGTGCGAGGCGAGCACGCCCCAGGGCTCGGGTACGTCCTCGCCCTCCATGGACCGCACGAGGACGCTCCACAGGCTGAACACGTCCGGGGCGCCCCAGCGCTCGGCCAGCCGCTCCGACAGGGCGTCACGCTCCGCCTCGTACTGCGCGGCGACCGCCTCCCGCTCCGTGCCGTCGTCCTCCCAGAAGTCCGTGCTGGTCCGTAACTCGGCGACGTGGTGGCCCGGACCCGCGGTGCCGGCCTCCCACCGGCCGTGCTCCGTGGGGAAGTCGGCGGAGCACAGCCGGTCGATGACGGCGAGGTGCTGTGCGATGTCCATGCGTCCCAGTAAAGCGGGCACCACTGACAACCGGCCGAGGGCCGGTGGGCGGCTCACGCTCCCCCGGGGCCTCGCCGGTCCCCGCCGTGCCGAGTACGATCCGGCCAACACGCGCACGAGCTGGGAGGACGGACGGTGGGGCGGCTGACCGGCGGGGATCCCTCGCTGCTGCGGAGAATCAACTCCGCGGTGGTGCTGCACGCGCTGCGTGCCACGGACTGCGCGACGCTCACCGAGATCACGCGCGTGACCGGGCTGTCCCGGCCGACGGTCGAGGGTGTGGTCGAGGGGCTGGTGGGGACGGGACTCGTCGTCGAGACGGCGGCCGAGGAGGGCGCGGCCCGCAGACAGGGGCGGCCCGCGCGCCGGTTCCGGTTCCGGGCGGAGGCCGGCCATCTGCTGGGGCTGGACATCGGCGCGCACCGGGTGACGGCGCTCCTGTCCGACCTGGACGGGCGGGTGCTCGGCACGCTGTCCAAGGACGTCACCGAGACCGCCGCGGCGGAGGTGCGGCTGGACCGGCTGCGGTCGGCGGTCGCCGAGTTGCTGCGCCGCGCGGGCGTGGCCCGTGGCTCCCTGCGCGCGGTCGGCGTGGGCAGTCCCGGGATCGTCCGGGCGGACGGCACGGTGCGGCTGGGGACGGCGCTGCCCGGGTGGACGGGGCTGCGGCTGGGCGAGCGGCTGAGCCGTTCCTTCCGCTGCCCGGTGATCGTGGAGAACGACGCCAACGCGGCGGCGGTCGCCGAGCACTGGAAGGGCACGGCCACCGGCTGCGACGACATGGTGTTCGTGCTCGCGGGGCTGAGCCCGGGCGCCGGTTCACTGATCGGCGGGCGGCTGCACCGCGGGTACGGGGGCGCGGCCGGGGAGATCGGCGCGCTGCACCTGCTGGGCCGTGAGGCCACTCCGGAGGCGCTGCTGTCGACGACGGACGAGCCGCTGCCTCCGCTCGACGAGCAGGCCGTGGCCGGGGTGTTCGCCGACGCCCGGCGGGGCGAGAGGCGGGCCCGCGCGGCCGTGGACCGCTTCGTCCGGCGGCTCGTGCACGACGTGGCGGCGCTCGTGCTGGCCCTCGACCCCGAACTGGTCGTCATCGGCGGCCGGTCGACCGGACTGGACGACGTACTGGAGCCGCTGCGGCACGAGCTGGCGCGCTACTGTCTGCGGCCGCCCCGGGTGACGCTGTCGACGCTGGGCGAGGCGGCCGTGGCCACGGGAGCGCTGCGGCTCGCGCTGGACCACGTCGAGGAGGAGCTGTTCGCGGTGGAGAGCACGGTGACGGCGCGGCGGCGCTGAGCCCGGGTCACGGGCCGTGCCGCGCCTGTGAACTCAGGAGACCTCGTCCTCCGTACCGTGGTGGATCTCGACGCCGCCCGAGTCGCCGAACGTCAGCCGGCAGGTGTCGGCGCGGTAGGTGGCGACGGAGACCGCCGCGGTGCGCCCCTCGGCGAAGAAGCGGGTCGTGACCACCAGGACGGGCGCACCGGGCAGCCGGTCGAGCTCCCGGGCGTCCTCCACGCGGGCCGAGCCGAGCTCCACCGCGCGGTCCTGCCCCTCGAGCCCCAGGTGCTGGAGTTCGCGGAGCACGGCACGCGCGCGGGCGGCGCCCGAGGGCGCGTCCGGGAAGGGCGGTTCGGGGAGCGCCGGCAACGAAGCCCGCGGGACGTACAGCAGTTCGGCGGCGACGGGCTGGCCCTGGCTCACCCGGGAGCGGCGCACCGTGTGCACCTGCTCGTCCCGGGCGGTGCCCAGCAGGCCGGCCACCGCGTTCGGCGGGGGCGCGGTCGCGCAGCCCGCGGGCTGCCAGGCGTCGTCGGCCGCACCCGGCCACACGTGCTCCTCGCTGCCCACGGCCACCCCCATGCGGGGCGGTGCGACGGTGGTGCCGACGCCGCGGCGGCGCTGCAGCCGGCCCTCCAGTTCGAGCTGCTCCAGCGCCTGGCGGAGGGTGGCGCGGGCGACGCCGAAGCGGGCCGCGAGGTCCCGTTCGTTGGGCAGGATCTCCCCCACCGAGAACTCGGAGTCCAGTGCCTCACTGAGCACGGTCTTCAGATGCCAGTACTTGGGCTCCGGCACCGTTTCGAGCTGCGTGGTCCCCACCCTGTCCTCCGCGATCGCCGTGGCCGGCGGCGTTTTGGCGCCCTTGTTTATTAAAGGTTGTTGCACTTCTCTGCGACCATAGGACGGCCCCCACCCTTGGTCAAGACCAATCCTCCACCGCACAGAGTTCCGACGACGGCGGTGCGACGCGGTGTTCACACGGTGTTCGTACCGGTGGCCGGAATCGCGCGGGGGCCGCACGTCCACGGGTTCCCTCCCGCCCCGAGCCGCCTGTTCACTCGTGGTTTCCGTGCGCGCCGCAGTGCGCCAGTAGGTGTGGCGGTGTACATCGGCCGAACCGTCCTGGAGGCGCATCCATGTCACACCGTCCGACGGGCCAGCTGCCCGGCCGCCGCAGCGTGCTGCGCGGTTCCCTCGCCGCGTCGGCGGCGCTGGCCCTGCCCGCCGGCGCGCTGGGCACGGCCCCCGCCTTCGCCCGCTCGGGGCGCCCCACCGCGGCGTGGGGGGTGCAGAGCGGGGACGTGAGTGCCCACTCCGGCCTGGTCTGGGTGCGCTCCGACCGGCCCGCCCGGATGATCGTCGAGACCTCCGCCACCGAGTCCTTCCGCAATCCGCGCCGGTGGCGCGGCCCGCTGCTCGGCTCCGGCACCGACTTCACCGGGACGACCCGGCTGCACGGGCTCCCGGCGGGCGAGCGGATCCATTACCGGGTGCTGCTCGCGGACCCGGACGACCCGCGCCGCACCGGCGAGCCGGTGACCGGCACCTTCCGCACCTCGCCCGTGAAGCGGCGCTCGGGGGTGCGGTTCGTGTGGTCCGGGGACATGGCCGGCCAGGGCTGGGGCATCAACCCGGACATCGGCGGCTACCGCATCTTCGACGCGATGGGGAAGCTGGACCCGGACTTCTTCCTGTTCAGCGGCGACACCATCTACGCCGACGGGCCGATATCCGCGACGGCGGCCCTGCCCGACGGCGGTGTGTACCGCAACATCACCACCGAGGAGAAGGCGAAGGTCGCCGAGACGCTCGCCGAGTTCCGCGGCAACTTCCGCTACAACCTGCTCGACGAGCGCATGCGGGAGTTCAACGCGCACGTGCCGTCGATCGTGCAGTGGGACGACCACGAGGTGCGCAACAACTGGTACCCGGGCCAGGTGATCGCGGACTCGGACACCCGGTACACCGTCAAGAGCGTCGACGTCCTGGCCCGGCGGGCCGAGCGAGCGTTCAGCGAGTACTTCCCCGTCTCCACGCTGCGGCCGGGCGCCCGCGAGGGCCGGATGCACCGGGTGCTGCGGCACGGCCCGCTCCTCGACGTCTTCGTCCTGGACATGCGCACGTACCGGAACGCCAATTCGCCCGGCACCGGGAGGACCGACCCGCAGGGCATCCTCGGCGCCGAGCAGCTGGCGTGGCTGAAGCGCGAGCTGTCGCGGTCGCGCGCGGTGTGGAAGGTGATCGCCTCCGACATGCCGCTCGGGCTGGTGGTGCCCGACACGACCGAGGGTGCGCAGAACATCGAGGCCGTCGCGCAGGGCGACCCGGGCGCGCCGCTCGGCCGGGAGCTGCAGATCGCCGAGCTGCTGCGGTACGTCAAGCACCGCCGGATCACCGGCACGGTGTGGCTGACCGCCGACGTGCACCACACCTCGGCGCAGCACTACCAGCCGTCGCGGGCCGCGTTCGGCGACTTCGAGCCGTTCTGGGAGTTCGTCTCCGGGCCGCTCAACGCCGGCGCGTTCCCGGCGAGCGCGCTGGACGCCACGTTCGGGCCCGAGCGGGTCTTCGTGAAGGCTCCGACCACGTCCAACGTCTCGCCCGCCGAGGGCTACCAGTTCTTCGGCGAGGTCGACATCGACGGCGACAGCGGGGAGCTCACGGTACGGCTGCGGGAGCAGGACGGGAGCGTGCTGTTCACCAAGGTGCTGCGGCCCGGCCTGGTCGGGCAGTGACCGGGCGGTCCCGGCGCGCGTCTGACGTACCCTCATGGAAGAGCCGTGCCGCGCACCGGAGTCATCCCCCGGTGCGCGGCACCTGCGCCGTTCAAAACGCAACAAAGGGTGCGTAGCACTGCTTAACCCATCGGTCACAGGGCGTTCGTGATCACGCAACACCGCTCCTCCACAGTGGCTGCATGACTGTAGAGATGTCCCGAGTGACGCGGGCGAGGAACGGCCGCCCGGTGCACCACTGGCGGCGGGCCGTGGTCGGGCTCGCCGCGCTGTTCACGGCGGTGGCCGTGGCCGACACCGTGGCCGGCCGGACCGGGCACGGACCCGGCGGTACGGCGCTGCTGCTGGTCCCGGCGGCGGTCCTCGTCGCCACGGCCGGTTTCCACACCTGGTGGGCACGGCGCCACGGTCACGCACCCCCGGTGGACGATACGGGCGGTACCGACGGGCCCGACGGCCCCGCGGAGGAGACGCCCACCGGGGCGACCGCGCTGTGGCGGATGCGCACGACGGTGCGGGACGAGCCGGGCTCACTGGCCGCCCTGTGCACGGCGCTGGCCCGGCACGAGGTGGACATCCTCAGCCTCCAGACGCATCCGCTGGCCGAGGGCACGGTGGACGAGTTCCTGCTGCGGTCGCCTCAGGAGCTGGCCACCTCCCGGATCACCCGCGCGGTCGCCCAGGCGGGCGGCAGCGACACCTGGATCGAGCGGGCCGACGCCCACGACCTCGTGGACGTACCGGCCAGGGTGCTGGGCCTCGCCACGCGCACGGCCCTGGACACGGCCGAACTCCCCCTCGCCCTGCGCCAGCTGCTCGGCCGCTGCGCCATCCGTTCACTGCCCGCCCCGGCCGCGGGCCGGGCACCGGAGGGCGCCCCGGTCGAGGGGGCGCTGGAGGACACGGTGCTGCGGCTGCGGGCGCCGGAGGGCGGGGTGATCGAGGTGGAGCGGGCGTACCTGCCGTTCACGCCGACGGAGTTCGCCCGGGCGCGGGCGCTGGTCGAGCTGGACGCACGGCTGGGCCCGCGGATCCCGCGCGGCCAGGACGTGCTGACGCTGCCCGAGGGCCCGGACATCAGCGTGCGGCGCGCCGGACCGGAGGACCTGGAGGCGGCGAGGGCGATGCACACGCGGTGCTCGCCGGGCACCCTCCGTCTGCGCTACCACGGGCCGCTGGCCGATGCCGACCGCTACCTGAACCACCTGCTCAGCCCCCGTTTCGGCCGGACCCTCGCCGTGGAGACCGCCGCGGGCCGGATCGTCGGCCTCGGCCACCTCCTGTGGGACGGCGACGAGACGGAGGTCGCGCTGCTGGTCGAGGACGCGTGGCAGCGACGCGGCATCGGCCGTGAGCTGCTCGGCCGGCTGGTGGCCATGGCGGCCGAGGCGGGCTGCGGACACGTGTACGCCGTCACCCAGTCCTCCAACACGGGCATGGTCGCCGCGATGCGCGGCCTGGGCCTGCCCCTCGACTACCAGATCGAGGAGGGCACCCTCGTCGTCACGGCCCGCCTGGAGGGGACGCCGGTGACTCCCCCGCTGCCGTACGGACAGGCACGGCACGGGCACGAGGAGCTCACGCACGACTGGTGACGGAACCCGTCCCTTCCGCGGGCGACGCCGCCGCCCGGGGCCGGCACGTCACGCCCTGGGCGAAATCCGGCTGATCGGGGCCCGGCCCGCCGTGATCGGGCTGACGGGGCGGCCGTCCGCGTACCAGGATGGCCGCATGTCACAGATCACGAGCAGCCCGTTGCCCCGCGAGGTCGCCGACGCCTACGTCGACGAGCTCATCGCCCTCGACCCGGTGACCGGCACCTACCTCGGTGTGAAGGAGAGTTCGAGCAGGCTGCCCGACACCTCGCCCGCGGGCCAGGAGGCCGTGGCGGAGCTGGCGCGGACGACGCTCGCCAAGCTCGACGAGGCGGAACGCCGGCCCGGCGCGGACAGCGACGCCGAGCGCCGTTGCGCGCGCCTGCTGCGGGAGCGGCTCACCGCCGAACTGGCCGTGCACGACGCGGAGGAGGGCCTGCGCGCGGTCGGCAACATGAGCACGCCGCCGCACGAGGTGCGCGAGATCTTCACCGTGACGCCGGCCGACACGGAGGAGGACTGGGCGGCGATCGCCGAGCGGCTGCGGGCGGTGCCGGCCGCGCTGGCGGGTTACCGCGAGTCCCTCGCCCTCGGTCTGGAGCGCAAGCTGTACGCGGCCCCCCGTCCGACGGCTACCTTCGTCGAGCAGCTCACCGAGTGGGCGGACGTGGACGGTGCGGGCCGCGGCTGGTTCGAGGACTTCGCGTCGGCGGGCCCCGACACGCTCCGTACGGAACTGGACGGGGCCGCCCGCACGGCGACCGCGGCCGTCGTGGAGCTGCGGGACTGGATGCGCGACGTGTACGCGCCGGCGATCGAGGACGCGCCGGACGTGGTGGGCCGCGAGCGCTACGCCCGCTTCGCCCGCTACTTCAACGGCACGGACCTGGACCTGGACGAGGCGTACGCGTACGGCTGGTCCGAGTTCCACCGTCTCCTCGCCGAGATGCGGGCGGAGGCCGAGAAGATCCTGCCGGGCGCCCGGACGCCGTGGGTGGCGCTCGCCCACCTGGACGAGCACGGCCGGCACATCGAGGGCGTCGACGAGGTCCGCGACTGGCTGCAGAGGCTGATGGACGAGGCCATCGAGGCGCTGGACGGCACCCACTTCGAACTCGCCGAGCGGGTGCGGAAGGTGGAGTCGCGCATCGCCCCGCCGGGCGGCGCCGCGGCCCCGTACTACACGGGCCCGTCGGAGGACTTCTCCCGCCCGGGCCGCACCTGGCTGCCGACGATGGGACTGACCCGCTTCCCGGTGTACGACCTGGTGTCGACCTGGTACCACGAGGGCGTCCCCGGCCACCACTTGCAGCTCGCGCAGTGGGTGCACGTCGCGGCGGACCTCTCGCGCTACCAGGCCACCGTCGGCATGGTCAGCGCCAACGCCGAGGGCTGGGCCCTGTACGCGGAGCGGCTCATGGACGAGCTGGGCTTCCTGCGGGACGCGGAGGAGCGGCTCGGCTACCTGGACGCGCAGATGATGCGCGCCGCCCGCGTCATCGTCGACATCGGCATGCACCTGGAGCTGGACATCCCGGCGGACTCCCCGTTCCACCCGGGCGAGCGGTGGACGCCGGAGCTGGCGCAGGAGTTCTTCGGCGCGCACAGCAGCCGCCCGGCGGACTTCGTGGAGAGCGAGCTGACCCGCTACCTGACCATCCCGGGCCAGGCCATCGGCTACAAGCTGGGCGAGCGCGCCTGGCTGCTCGGCCGCGAGAAGGCCCGCGAGCGGCACGGTGACGCCTTCGACGCGAAGGCCTGGCACATGGCGGCGCTGTCGCAGGGGTCGCTCGGCCTGGACGACCTGGTGGACGAGTTGTCCCAGCTCTGACCGGTCGCGTCCGGTGGCACGGGGCGGCGGGCCGGTGCTCCCGGCCCGCCGCACGGCGGTCCAGCCGCTCAGCCGCTCAGCGCCGGAAGCCGCCCTCCGAGTCGACGACCTGCCCGGTCACCCACTCCGCCTCGTCCGTGGCGAGCCAGGCGATGAGGCGGGCGGGATCGTCCGGCATGCCCCAGCGGCCCGCCGGGAACCGGGCGGCGATCTCCTCGTACGCCTCACCGTCCATGTAGTCGGTGTCCACCGGGCCGGGGTTGACGGTGTTCACGGTGACGGCGAGATCGGCGAGCGTCGTCGCCAGCGAGCGGGTGACCGAGGCGAGGGCGCCCTTCTGCAGGGCGTACGCGAGCTCGCCGGGCATACCGCCGGCGATGTCCTGCCCGGAGGTCATCATCACCACGCGCCCGCCCGGGGTACGGGGCGGGAGGACGGCCCGCAGCCGCGCGTACGCCTGCACCAGCAGGAGCACCGACCGCGTGTCCACCGCCCAGTGCGCGTCGAGCATCGCGGCGTCGACCGTGCCGAGGGTGCCGTCGGAGCCCGAGAGGGCGTGGTTGGCGACGAGGATGTCGAGCCGCCCGCCGAGCGCGTCCGCGGCCGTCGCGATCAGCTCGGCCGGCGCGGCGGGGTCGGACAGGTCACCGGGTCCGTGGGTCACGCGCGCGTCCGGGTCGCCGAGCGCCTCGCGCACTCCGGCGGCGACGTCCTCCGGGCGGTCGGCGCCCCAGGGCAGTGCGGCGTCGTGCGGCACGTGGTGGTGCAGGTGGACGCTCGCGCCGTACGCGGCGAGGCGGCGGGCCACGGCGTACCCGATGCCGCCGCGCCGGCTCGCCCCGGTGACGAGGGCGGTGCGGCCGCGCAGGGGCAGCGGGTCCCGGCGCAGGTCTTCGGGGGCGGGGTGCGGGAGTCGGGGCATGGCAGCCATGATGGGCGGGGCGGGCGCACGGCGCACGTGAGTATTCCGCGCGCGGGCTTGCGCCTGCTCAGCCGGCGCCCCGCTGCCGTACCGTCGACCCGGACCGGCCCTTCACGACCTCCAGTTGCGCGTGCACGCGGCGCCGCAGGTCCGGGACGTGGCTGACGATGCCCACGCTGCGGTCCCGCTCGCGCAGGGAGTCCAGCACGTCCAGGACCTCGTCGAGCGTCTGGTCGTCGAGGCTGCCGAAGCCCTCGTCGATGAAGAGGGTGTCGAGGCGGACGCCGCCCGCCTCGTCGGTGACCACGTCCGCGAGGCCGAGGGCGAGGGCGAGGGAGGCGAAGAACGTCTCGCCGCCGGAGAGTGTCGCCGTGTCGCGCTCGCGTCCGGTCCAGGCGTCGACGACGTGCAGTCCGAGCCCGCTGCGGCCCCGGCCCGAGCGGTCGTCGGAGTGGACGAGGGTGTAACGCCCGGAGGACATGCGCCGCAGCCGGGCGGTCGCCGCCGCGGCCACCTGTTCCAGGCGGGCGGCGAGCACGTACGCCTCCAGGCGCATCCGGCGTTCGTTGTCCGCGGAGGTGCCCGCGGCGAGCCCGGCCATGCGGGCGACGCGGTCGTACGCGGTACGGAGCGGCGCGAGGCGGCGCACGGAGGCGGCCGCGCGCGCGGACAGCCGGTCCAGCTCGGCG
>NZ_JAVRHI010000551.1:0-21680 GCF_034105845.1 Streptomyces sp. CRN 30
CGGTGAGCCCGGTACCCAGCTGACGATGCGTACCTTCCACACCGGTGGTGTGGCCGGTGACGACATCACCCAGGGTCTGCCGCGTGTCGTCGAGCTCTTCGAGGCCCGTACCCCGAAGGGTGTCGCCCCGATCTCCGAGGCGTCCGGCCGGGTCCGGATCGAGGAGACCGAGAAGACGAAGAAGATCGTCGTCACCCCGGACGACGGCAGCGACGAGACGGCGTTCCCGATCTCGAAGCGTGCCCGTGTCATGGTGAGCGAGGGCGAGCACGTCGAGGTGGGCCAGAAGCTCACCGTGGGTGCCACCAACCCGCACGACGTGCTGCGGATCCTCGGTCAGCGCGCGGTCCAGGTCCACCTGGTCGGCGAGGTCCAGAAGGTCTACAACTCGCAGGGTGTGTCGATCCACGACAAGCACATCGAGATCATCATCCGGCAGATGCTGCGCCGCGTGACGATCATCGAGTCGGGCGACGCGGAGCTGCTCCCCGGCGAGCTGGTCGAGCGTTCGAAGTTCGAGACCGAGAACCGTCGTGTGGTCCAGGAGGGCGGTCACCCGGCCTCCGGTCGTCCGCAGCTGATGGGTATCACCAAGGCCTCGCTGGCGACGGAGTCCTGGCTGTCGGCCGCCTCCTTCCAGGAGACGACCCGAGTGCTGACGGACGCGGCGATCAACGCCAAGTCCGACAGCCTCATCGGCCTCAAGGAGAACGTCATCATCGGTAAGCTCATCCCGGCCGGTACGGGTCTGTCCCGTTACCGCAACATCCGGGTGGAGCCGACCGAGGAGGCCAAGGCCGCGATGTACTCGGCCGTCGGCTACGACGACATCGACTACTCGCCGTTCGGCACGGGCTCCGGCCAGGCCGTTCCGCTGGAGGACTACGACTACGGTCCGTACAACCAGTAAGCGGTGGTTCTGAGGTTCTGAAGGGCGGTCACCCCGGTCGGGGTGGCCGCCCTTCGGCGTGTTCAGCGGGCGGTCAGCTCCAGGGTGGTGAGCACCGCCGTGGCCAGGGCGGCCAGGACACCGATGCTGGCCAGCGGCCAGCGGGAGCTCTCCAGGGCGTCCAGTCGCTTCTCGTGGTCGGCGAGCTGCTTGTCGGTCTGGTCGCTCCGCTGGACCAGCAGGGCGAGGGAGCCGTCGGCCCGTGCGAAGCCCGCTTCCACCGTGCCCCGCAGGCGTTCCAGTTCGACGGCCACGGTGGCTTGATCGTCGCTCATGCTGTGCTCTTCTCGTTCGCTTCCTGTTCGGGTGGATCGGTGCGCAGCCAGGCGGGCAGGCGGGACTGTACGGCGGGCAGGGCCATGACCCGGGTCACCGCGCCGGCCACCGCCAGGGCCCCCGCGACCCAGGGCAGGCTGCGGGAGAGGCCCGCCGCGTCGACCAGCTCCGGCAGCAGGACGCACAGGGCGACGGCGGTCTGGACGACGGTGCGCAGGGTCCTCCTGGTGGTGTCGGACACGGGCCTCACGTCCCGCCGGTGTACGGCACCTTGAGCGCGGCCCAGGAGGTGGCGCCGGGCCAGCCGTCGGCGTCGCTGCCGGTGTAGCCGAGCTTGCGCTGCCACTTGGCGTAGCTCTTGCGGTCGGCGTCGGTCCACCGCGGGCCGGGGCCGTCGGCGTAGGCGGAGCAGCCGACGGCGACGAGGCGCTTGCCCAGGGCGGTGACGATCGCCGACTTCGGCTGCTTCCTGAACCAGTCGGCGCCCGGGAAGGGCTGGTACTTCGGTGTGGTCGTCGTCGCCTTCCCGGCCAGCAGCTTCGCGACACGGGTACGCAGGGACGCCATGGTGAAGCCACGCGGGTCGATCTTGGCGCTGGTCCACTCCTTGTGGCCGATGACGGAGGCGGCGCTCCAGCCGTGGGCGCGGCAGATCGCGGCGGCGGTGCGGGCGATGGCGTCGAGCTGGGCGTCGGGCCAGGGGTCCTTGCCGTCGCCGAGGTTGACGCACTCGAAGCCGTAGAAGCGGGTGTTGCCGTCGGTGTTCTGCTGGTTCGGGGCCGGCAGGGACGCCTTCTCTGCGACGACGGCCCGCAGTACGTCGCCGTCGCCGCTGCCGGCGTGGTTGGCGCGGCCGTTGCCGACGAGGTGGACCGTGCCGTCCTTGGCGATGACGCCGTGGCAGAGCGGGCCGGGCAGGTCGGAGCGGCCGTTGTAGCAGAGGGCGACGGAGGAGTCGGTGCCCGAGGTGACGGTGTGATGGATCATCACGCCGTTGACGGGGCCCCAGGCGCCCTTGCTGTTGCGGTTGTGCGTACGCCAGCCGGTGTGTTCGACGACGGTGACGCCCTCGGCCTTGAGGGCGGCCACCAGGGCGGCGGCGGTGAGGGGAGTGGACATGGGATGGTCCTCCGGGGAGCGGGTCAGGCGGTGTAGGGGACCTTCAGGGCGTTCCACGAGGTGGCGCCCGGCCAGCCGTCGGCGTCGGCTCCGGTGTAGCCGAGCTTCTTCTGCCACAGGGCGTACGAGGCGCGGTCGGCCTCGCCCCACTGCGGGCCGGGGCCGACGGAGTACGCGGAGCAGCCCTCGGCGACGAGCCGGCCGCCCATCGCGGCGACGATGGTGGAGGTGGGCGCGGACCTGAAGAAGGCGTCGCCGGGGAACGGCTGGTAGCGCGTCGCGGAGGAGCCCGGCACGGCGGCGAGCAGGGCGGCGATCCGGTCGCGCATCGACGCCATCGAGAAGCCCTTGGGGTCGATCTTCCGGAAGGTCCACTCCAGGTGGCCGATGACGGAGGCCGCGCCCCAGCCGTGGGCGCGGCAGATCGCCGCGGCGGTGCGGGCGACGGCCTCCAGCTGGGCCTCGGGCCACGGGTCGGACCCGTCGCCGAGGTTGACGCACTCGAAGCCGTAGAAGCGGGTGTTGCCGTCGACGTCGTCGCTGTTCGCGGCGGGCAGCGCGGTCTCGGCGATCACCGCGGCGAGGACATCGGCGTCGCCCAGCCCGGCGTGGTTGGCGCGGCCGTTGCCGACGAGGTACACCGTGCCGTCCTTGTCGATGACGCCGTGGCAGAGCGGGCCGGGCAGGTCGGTGGTGCCGTCGTAGCAGAGGTCGACGGAGACGTCGGTGCCGGAGGTGACGGTGTGGTGGACGATCACACCGTTGACGGGGCCCCAGGCTCCGACGGCGTCGCGGTTGTGGTTGCGCCAGTCGCCGTGTTCGACGACGGTCACGCCCTCGGCGGTCAGCGCGGCTACGAGGGTGTCGGCGGTCAGGGGTGTGGCCATGGTGGGCTCCTTGAGGAGGTGGGGAAGGGGCGGTCGGGGCGCGCGGTCGGGCGCGCGCCCCGGCCGAGGGGGGGAGGAGGGTCAGGAGACCGCGGCCCAGATCGCGTTGGCGTCGGCCACGATCGTGGACGGCGTGAACGAGGTGGGCAGCGAGGTGTAGCCGGTGGCGGTGAGCCGGCCGTGCCGGACGAAGGCGTTGGGCATACGGGCGCTGCCGCCCGGGTAGGCACCCATGCTCGCGCCGACCATGAAGCCGGGGCCGTTGGTCCGCGGGTCGGGACCGTTGATCAGCAGCGCCACCCAGTAGTTGCCGGCGGCGGCCGCGTAGGCGGTGGTCAGCTTCAGTACGAAGGTGGTGCCCTCGGTCTTGGTGATCAGCTTGTCGAGCGTGCCGGTGACACCGACCCGCTTGCCGGCGCTGTCGTAGAGGCCGGCGTAGGAGGTGGCGGCGAGGCCGGTGCCGACGAAACCGGCGACGTAGAAGACCACGTTGGTGATGGTCGACTCGGTGCTCAGGGGGACGCCGGCGAGGTAGACGTTGCCGTTGATGCAGTACTGGGCGGTGGACGGGGAGGAAGCCGCCGGGTCGAAGGTCCACGCCTTGAAGCCCAGGGCCGCCGGGGTCCACATGCCCGAGGGCACCCGGGTGTCGATGTACGACCGGCGTACGAGCTGGTTGCCGTCGGCCGGGTCGGCGGTGACCGCCGGGACGGTGGAGAAGGTCTTGGCGCCCGCCACGGTCTGGTCGCCGGTGAGCAGGACGGCCTGGTCGGCGGGGACCGCGCCGAGACCGGACGCGGTCAGGGTGACGGCGCCGGTCTGGCCGTTGACGGAGACGACGGGCGCGCCGTCGACGGCCAGGTAGCGGGCGTCGGCCGCGGCCGGGGTGAGCGCCCCGAGGTCGGCGGCGGCCAGGGTGACCGCGCCGGTCAGGCCGTTGACCGAGGTGACGCCGTCGCCGGTGCCGTCGGGGAGCTGGGCGAGCGGCACCTTGCCGGTGGCGTCGAGCTGGGCGACGCCGCTCGCCTGCCCGGCCGCGGCGGAGGCGAGGGCGCCGACCTCGGACGCGGTCAGGATGATGTCGGCCTCGGTGTGGCCGTTGACGGAGCGGACCGGACCGGCCGGACCCTCCGGGCCCGGCTCGCCCTGGGGGCCCTGCGGACCCGGCACGGTCACGTACTGGGGACCGCCCGGGTCGGCGGGCGCGAGGTCGGCGAGGTCCACCTCGGGCACGGACGCGGCGAGGGCGATGCGGTAGGTGCGGCTGCGGGAGAGGCCGTTGAGGCGTTCGGTGACCGTGTACGTCCAGGCGAGCGGGTTCCACCCCTCGGCGTCGGTCGCGGGCAGCGTCACGTCGAGGCGGCCGTCGCTGTCCAGGGACGCGGTCGTCGGACCGCCGACGAACAGGTCGGCGTCCGAATGGGTGAGCAGGGAGGGCGGGGCGAACTCGACGGTGCCGCCGAGGGGACGGCCGTCGAGGGCGAGGTACTGGGCGGTGAGCCGGACGGTGGGAATGGAATCGGGCAGCACGGGGCCTCCGTAGGGGGCGTGGTGGGAATGGGCGTACGGCGGCGGGACCGTCAGGACTGGATGCCGTACAGCGCTTGCGGTACGCAGGCGACGGTGTCGCCGGCCGCCGCGACCTTGGCCTGGATCTCGAAGCCGACGGTGTCGCCGAAGGGGGCGGCGACGTCCCCGGTGAAGACGGCGCTGAGCGTCGCGGTGCCGGTGACGGTCTGCGCGGCGTCGACCGGGATGCCGTCGACGAGCAGCCGTACGGAGGCGCCGACGCTGCCGGACACGGCGACCTCGCACCTCACGCGCGGGTGCTGGGCGATGCCCGGTCCGGCGTACAGCGTGGTCCAGTCGGTGGCGCCGGTCGACTCCCAGCGGGCGGTGTCCACCGGGACGGGCAGCGGAAACGCCAGGTAGGGCCGGGCCAGGCCGCCGCCGGCCACGTCGGTCGCGACGACCGTGTTGCCCTGGTGGTCGAGGACCCGCAGCTGCTGGACCGGGCTGTTCACCGGGTCGGCGGTGATCAGCGACAGGGCCATCGAACCGTCGTCGCGGCGCAGTTCGAGGCCCTGCTGGTACTTCTTCGGGTCGGAGTCGGCGTCCCGGTCCGGTTCGACCCGCCCTACGACGAGCAGGTCGTCGCCGAGCGAGCTTCTGGCCCGGATGCGGCCCTGGTCGCCGACGACGATGTCACCGGTGCCGACCTGGTTCATCGGCGGACTGCTGTTGGCCGACGCCATCAGCTCCCGGATGCGGCGCTCGATGGTGCGGATGCGGTCGAGGAGGTCGACGGGGATGGTCGCCACGGATCACACGCCTTCCAGGTAGAGGGTGGCCGTCTCGGACTTGCCGCGCTGCGGCGGCTCCACGGCGATGCCGACGACGCGGTACCGCTCGTCCTGCGTCTCCTGGTGCCACAGGTCGCGCAGGCGCAGCCGGATGCCGGCGCCGAGCAGCGCCGGGGTGATCCGCCCGTCGAGGCGGACCGTGATCTCCGGGATGACCTCCGGCAGCCGCTGCTCGGCGAGTTGCGCCTCGGCCAGCGAGCGCAGCGTCGCCTCGTCGGTGATCCCGCTGTGGTCCGAGGTGGACTCCAGGCGCGGCCAGCCCTCCGCCAGGTCGTCCGGGGCCTCCACGGACACGGTGAGCGGCTGCGACTCCTCGGACTGGTCGCTGTTGGGCGAGTCGCCGCGCGCCACCCACACGTCGGCCTGCACGGTCGAGTCGGCCGGCAGGCTGTAGGTGATGACCTGGCCCGGGTGGTCCAGGACGATGTCCGACGCGCTCGCGGTGATCTTCGGATGGCCGAGCTGGAGCCGCTTGGCGCGGCGCCCCTCGGCGTCCCGGTAGCAGTGCACCCGCCACTCGAACCCGTCGGCGAGCTGGGCGAGCGAGTCGAGCAGCTCACGGACCCGGCTGAGCGACGAGTACGGGTAGGAGGCGTCCCGCGCCACTCCGGACATCTCGTGCCCGAGCTGGATGCCGATGTCACCGCCCGGCTGCTCCTGGGCGTGCTCCACGAGCAGCCGGGCGATCTCCAGCTGGTCCAGCGCGGTGTAGGTCTGGCTCTTGGAGAGGATGCGGTGGTCGAGATAGGAGTCGAAGGTGCCGGCCTGGAACGCGGCCTGTATCCGGCCGCGTTCGTCGCTGGACGGGGTGCAGGTCCACAGCACCCCGCCCCACCAGATGTCGCCGTCCCGCTCCAGCCACACCGCGGTCCGGCCGGGTACCAGCGCCGCGCGGGCCCGGCGGGCCAGCGCGGCGTTCGGCAGCGGGACGGTGGCCGACAGCGAGCCGGACTTTCCGATGTAGTCGTCGAACTTGGTGTCCGTCAGCGGCAGTACGTCGATGACCTGGTCGGTGCGCAGGTCGCAGAAGACGGCCCGGTAGACGGGGGTGAGCGGCGCGTAGGCGGTACGGGGGGAGCTGGTCACGCGGCGCTCCTCAGAGCATCGGGTCGACGCGGACGAACCGGTTGTCGAACCAGTGGTTGTTGGTCGTCGCGCTGGAGCAGTACGCCGACACGGCGGTGTACGTCGCGCCCGCGGTGAGCCCGGTGACCGGGAAGGTGGTGCTCACCGACTGCATGCCCCGGTTGCTGGTGGTCGCCGAGCGGGTCTCGTCGGTACCCGGGCCGAGCACCAGGGTGGTGTCCTTGCGGATGTTGGCCGACATCCGGCCCCAGCCGCCGTCGACGGACGACTGGCCCTGGTAGCCGACGGTGACCAGGACCTTTCCCGAGACCGGTGCGGTGAAGGTCGCGGTGACCGTCGGTCCCGTGGTGCCGGTGACCGCCTCCGACCAGGTTGTCGTCTTGCAGTAGCCGCCGTCGGTGTTCTGGGCGAACACCGGGCTGGGCAGGGCGAGGAGCCAGGCGGTCCCGCTCCAGCGCTCCAGGCGGCCGTTGTTGTCCCGGTACTGGCCGACGTACGAGCCGGTCGCGAGCCGGCCCGTCGGGGCGATGCCGCCGAGCTGGGCCGGGTAGCCCACCCACTGGGAGCCGTTCCACCGCTGCAGCTCCGAGCTGATGTCGCGGTACTGCCCCGGGTAGCCGCCCGCCTCGGCCGTGTTGCCGTACAGGGGGAGGATGCCGCCGACGCCTACGGTCGTGGTGCGCAGGTCGGTGACGGCGCTGGCCCAGGCGATGCCGCCGGTGCCGACCGAGGAACCCGCCGGGACCAGCACGCTCGCCAGCGGCAGGGAGGCGTCCGGGAGCTGCGGGAGCTGGAGGGAGCCGTCGGTGGGACCGCGCAGGATCTCCAGGACCGCCTCGGTGCGGCCGGAGTTGTCGAACTGGGCGTCGTAGATCCGCAGGACGACCAGGTCCGTGCGGGCGTTGTTGGCGTCGCCGTCGGCGAAGGTGACGTTGGTGTAGTCGGTGAGGACGACCGGGTACGCCCCGGCGGTCTCCGAGCCCTGGACGACGGCCCGGCCCGGCGCGATCGTCGCGGTCATCCCGGCGGTCGAGCTGAACACGTAGAGGGCCGACGTCAGCGACTTGCCGTCCGGCGAGCCCGGGAGCAGTCCGCTGCGGCCGGCCAGCCCGCTGACCGGGGTGACGGCGCCGAGCGGGGCGAGCCGGGTGTCGGCGCGGGACTGGCCGTTCTCGGCGTCGGTGCGGTTGATGAGCCATGCGCTGCGCAGGGGCATGAGGGTCCTTCCTCGGGGTCTTGTGGGGTTCGGCTGTCCGTGCGTACGGGCGGGGTCACCAGTGGGCGTCGCGCCAGCGGACGGTGACCGAGGCGGCGGCGGACGGGGTGACGTCGTCGGAGCGGAACGCCAGGTCGGTGGTGCCCGGTTCCAGGCTGAACAGCTGCTCGGGCGAGGAGTCGGGGGTGGCGGTGTAGATCCGGGAGGCGGTGCCGTTGAGGAGGACCGTCCCGGCCTCGGTGTCGACGGTGAGGAGGTCGCCGGGGCCGAGCGCCAGGTCGTACTGGAGCTGGCGGCCGTCGGAGAGCCGGGTCAGCGAGGGCCGCTGGACCGGGCCGCGGAACTCGACGACCGGGCGGACGGCGGCGCCGCCCGCGTTGACCGCGGCGATCGAACCGGCGGCGCCGGTGCCGCCCCAGTCCAGCGGCCAGGACAGTCCGGAGCCGGCCGCGTCCTCCCAGACGAGGCCGGCCTCCGCGACGGGCAGCCCGGTCAGCGCCTCGTGCAGCGCGGGGGCGTAGCGGCGCGGGTCGGTCGCGGTCCACTGGAGGCTGACCTTGGCGAAGCCCGCGACGGCGTACGAGCGGTCCTGCGGTACGACGCGGCGGCTGACCCTGGCCCGTACGGCGAGCGTCTCGCCGAGCAGCCGGACCGCGAGCCAGCGCTCCTGGCCGTCGGGGCCGGTGGCGGCGCGGAACGCGGAGGCGGTGGCGAGCGGGTCGGTGCCGGCGGGCGGGGCGAGCCAGACGGTGGCGCCGACGAGCCGGGGCTGCGCCCAGCGGTCGCCGGGCCAGGAGCCGTGCTGGTCGGGCCGGAGGACGTCCCCGAGGTCGAGCTCGGGCAGGTCGTCCCAGCCGGTGACGCCGGAGCGGTCGACGGGGTAGGGCGTGCCGGTTCCCATGAGGAGGTCGCCCCATTGGATCTGGCCGTCGAGGGTGATGAGGGAGCCGGGGGTGTCGTCGGTGCCGGTTCCGTTTCCGGTGGGGACGGGTGTGACGGTTGTGGCCATGGTGGGCCGTCACCTCGCATGAGTCGCTGGGGTTTTCAGGCGGTGCGGCGCGTGTTCAGGCGGTGCGGCGCAGGAAGAGCAGGTCCTCCGCGACGGTCTGCGGGCTGCTGCCTTCGCGCTCCTCGTAGACGCGGACCCCGGGGCGGCCGGCGAAGTAGGCGGGCCCGGTGGTGGCGGAGGCGCGGGAGGGCGCGGGCAGGAAGCGGCCGAGCGAGGTCAGCGGCTTGACGGTGGCGGCGCCGGGTGCCGCGGCCGGAAGGACGACGCCGCCCTCGGCGAGCTGCGGGATCTTCTTCAGGTGGACGCCGAACTTCTTGCCGAAGAAGTTGAAGCTGAGACGGTTGAGGTTGTCGATGACCCAGTTGGCGAAGGAGATGAGGCCCTGGATCGGGCCCTTGACCACACCGGCGACGGTCTGCGTGCCGGTCGTCATGAACTGGCCGATCGCGCGGAAGGTGCGGGAGGTGGCGTCCTTGATCCGGGTGAACATCCGGGGGACGTCCTTGGTGATCCAGGTCAGGATCGGCTTGACCCGGTCCTTGAAGCCCCGCCAGATCGACGACACCTTGCCGCTGAGCGCCCGGGTGTCTCCGGTGGTGAGCGCCTTGAGCACCGCGAAGCCGGTGCCGACCAGGGCGCCGATGACGGTGAGCGCGGTGGTGACGACGTCGAGGTACACGGTGACGTACGTGTTCACGGCGGTGGCGATGGCCTTGAGCAGCGGGGTCATGACGGCCAGGTAGCCCTCGACGTACTGGAGGACCAGCGTGGCGAGCTGCTCGATCAGGCGCTGCCCGGTCTCGGAGTTGACGGCCAGGTCGATCAGCCAGCCGGCGACCGGGAGGAGGAGGCCGGTGACGAAGCCGATGGGGTTGGCGCGGGTGAGGGCGTTGATCACCAGCATGACGCCGGAGCCGATGGTGAGGGCGGTGCCGAAGGTGCCGAGCAGGGTGCCGAGGACACCGGACGCCGAGACGAGCGCGCCGACGGTTCCGAAGACACCGCCGAGGGCGGAGCCGAGCCTGCCGAGGGCGGTGGAGGAACGTTTGGCGTTGGCGCCCACGGCTTTGATGCCGGGGGCGGCGGTGGTGGCGGAGCGGCCGGTTCGGGTGAGGGAGCGGGTGGTGGTCGCGGCGGTGGTCTTGATCTTCCGGAGGGCCGCGGCACCCTGGGCGGCGCCGGGGCGAACGGAGTCGAGGGCGGCGGCAGCGCCTTTGACCTGCTGCATGAAGGAACGCACGGCGGTGTTCGTCGTCTCCACCGTGCCCCGGAAGGACCGCAGGGTGGTTCCGGTTCCGCGCAACGCGATGCGCAGCTTGTTGCCTCCCGCGGTGACGGAGGCGGCCGTCATCCGCGTGCCTTCGCCAGGAACTCCAGAGCGTGGGCGGTCCGCTGGGGGCTGCTGGTCTCGGCGGCGTAGTAGTGCTCGATGTACAGGGCGCTGTCCGCACCGGCGGTTCCCGCGTACGTCTGGCCTCCGGCGGCCCGGCGCAGCAGTTGGTCGAGCTTGCTGAGCGGCAGGACGGCCTCCGCCTCACCGGCCTCGGCGAGGATCGCGGGGACGCCGCCGGAGCGGGGCATGACGACACCGCCGGTGGCGAGCATGGGGATCTTCGGGAGGTTGACGCCGAAGGTCTTGCCGCCGACGCCGGGGACCCAGCCGGGGATCGAGACCTTGATGCCGTTGAGGGCGCCGATCGCGCGGTTGATGATGCCGATGACCGAGTTCAGGGGGCCCTTGACCGCGCCCTTGATGCCGTCGAAGGCGCGGCCGGCGATGCCCTTGAGGCCGCCCCAGATGCTGGAGAGCTTGTCCTTGACGGCGCGGAAGGCGTTGGGGATCGCGGACTTGACCCAGTTGACGACCGGGGAGATGACGGCCTTGATGCCCTTCCAGACGCTGGAGACGACGGTCTTGATCGCCTTCAGCGCGGTGCTGATGACCTTCTTCCAGGTGTTGACGTAGGTCTTGATGACCGTGGCGATGGCCTTGACGACCTTGGAGATCGCCGACTTGATGCCGTTCCAGACCGACTTGATCAGCTTTGCGGCGTTCTTCATGATCGGCCCGATGGCCTTCATGACGGTGCTGATCACGGACTTGATGACGCCGAAGGCGGTCTTGAGGACCTTCTGCATGGTCTTCGACTTGGTCGCCATCTCGACGACCTTCTGGATGAGCGGCATGAGCAGGTCCATGAGCATGCCGAAGAAGTTGCCCTTCATCGACTTGTTCATCTTGTCCTGGCCCTTGGCGGCCTTGCTCGCCCCGGACTCGTACTTGCCGAGGTTCTTACCGGCACTGGTACCGGTCTTGCCGGCCTTGGCGACCGACTTCTCGGCCTTGTCGGCGGCCGACTTGAGATCCTTCAGTTCCTTCTCGGAGCCCTGTGCGGCGGTCTTGAGGGTCTTGAGCTGAGCAGCCGACGTCTTGCCCGCGTTGCCGACCCCCTTGGCCGCAGTGGCGGCGCCGGACGCTTTCGACTTGAAGTCCTGTAGGGAACTGGACGCCTTCTTCAACGAACTAACGAGACTCATGGCACACCTCCTTCACGCGGAACCTGGTCACGCGCCGCTGCCGGCGAGCGCGCCGGCGGCAGTGCCGAACCCGTTCGACAGGGCCTGGAACTTGGTGCGGAGCGTTTCCGCGGTTTCGGCGAGATTGGTCGCCGCGGACTGGACGTTTCGGAGGTCCTGGGCCTTGGGGAGTTTGGTGGGGTCGTAAAGTTCGAGCTTCCGGCTGAGGAGACCGATGGCCTTGGCCGTGTTCTTGATGGTCGAGTGCGGGCTCGGATTCAGCTTGCCCTTGAGATTGTTGATCGCTTTGGCCAGGCCGTTGATCTTTCCCGCGGAGAGCATCTGACGCGTCGCGGTGTTGAATTCCCGGATCTCCGGAGTGAGCGTGTTCAGCGCGTTCTGAAGATTGTTGATGACCTCGGGGGTCAGGCCGTGCGGGTTGATGGAGACGGCGCTGAGGGAGTCGGCCTGCTGGCGGGTCATCGTCCGCGGCAGACCACTTTCACCGGTGGCGAGCACACGACCCGGATCCGTCCCGCGCCTCAGCAGGCCGCGGTTGACGAGCCTCGATATCCTTTCGAAGCCGAGATTGAACAGTTTTCCAAGATCCAGCAGCTTGCCCATGATGACCGCGCCGACAGCGCCGATGATCACAGTGATCTGAACGTATATATCTTTTTGCTTGAACGCTTCGAAGAAGTCCTTGAGGCCGACCGCCTCCATGAGGGCTTCCCATATATTTTTCTGTTCATCCTTGCCTTGCTTAATCGCCTCCTTCAGTTCATTCTTGGCGGTCGTGAGTTCGGCGTCGGTCACGTTGTTCTTGGGGTCGACATGCGAGTTCAGGGTGGTAGTTACCGTGCTGATGGCGGTCTTGAGTTCGGCTATTTTTTCGAGGATGCCTGCATCCGAGTCACTTCCCATTTCGACTCCATATCTTCCGATGGAGGTGTTGCCTCCGCGGTGGTCGGGTGTTAGGTTCGTTCAGTCGTGCTATATCTCTGTTGAGATATAGGCAGAGGAAGGGTGAATTGTGGTATTTGTGGGGGCGGTTCTCATATGTCTTGGATTGCTTTCGGTATTCGCTCAGTCGGGCAACTTCTTGGCCCATCGCCGACTGCAGGCACTGAAACATCACGGCGTAGACGGGCAGGCGGTGTACGCTTTTCATGAGTACGTGACCAATTCCCATCGAGTATTCCTCGACATCTGCCTTCCAGAGGGGCAGCCGCAAGTCCGGTTCCATGAGTACATGCAGGGTCTGCCTGGTCCCGAGGGCACGGTCGTGCCGGTGGTGTACGACAGTCGGAAGCCGAAGCGGGCGAAGGTGGGAGTGCGGGCGGAATTGGACTATGGGTTCGAGCTGGGGAGTGTTCTCTTGCTCGGTGCCGGCGGCCTGGTCCTGATCGGCATCGGGGCGGTGCTCTGCCTCATCGGTGCGCTGATGTGACGATGCGGGTTCCCTGGCAGGCGGTGCGGTGAGTGGGGTGCGCCTGGTCATGGGGGGTGTGGCTGCCCCGAGCCGGTCGCCATGTCGACTTGCTTCCCGGTCGGAGGTTGTTCCACCCGGGCCGGACGGGAATGCGGGAGAAGCTCGACTTCGACGGGGAGCGGGCGATCGTGCTGCTCCTCGGTCGCACCGGCCTCGTGCTCATCTGTACGGGGGCGTTGCTCTGCCTCGTCGGCGCACTGATCTGACGTGTCGGCCGCAATGGCGGCCTGCCGGGGCGATCGGGACGCGACGCACGCGCTCGGCGGCCGGACGCCGGCTGGGGAACGGAGTAGGCGCGGCAAATCGGTGACAGTTGGTCGTTGTTTAGCTTTTCGTGCAAATTATAGGGGTGGGGACATGCATGGAACTCTACTAATAGTAGGGGCTATTCTCGTGATGTTCGGGGGTCTCGCCCTATTTACCCAAATGACGAACTACGCCACCTATCGTCGGATGCAGCATTTGAAACGGCATGGTGTCGACGGGCAGGCGATCTACAAGTTCCATGAGTATGTGACTAACTCACACCGGGCCTTCTTCGATGTCTGCCTCCCCGAAGGGCAGCCGCGTGCACGGTTCTACGAGTACATGCAGGGGTTGCCAGGACCCGAGGGCACGGCGGTACCGGTCGTGTACGACAGCAGGAAACCGAAGCGGGCCAAGACGGGAGTGCGAGCGGAACTTGATTTCGACGCGGAACGGCCGGTCGTCCTGCTCGTCGGAGGCGGCGGACTTGCGATGATCGCAATCGGTGCGCTGCTCTGTCTTACGGGCTCGCTGGTGTGACGCGCCGGCCGGACCTGCGTCGACTGCAGGTGCTGAAACATCACGGCGTGGACGGACAGGCGGTGTACGCCTTCCATGAGTACATGCAGGTTCTGAGCCGAAGCGGGCGAAGGTGGGAGTGCGGGCGGAATTGGACCACGGATTCGAGTTGGTGAGTGTTCTCCTGCTCGGTGCCGACGGCCCGCCCTGCCGAGCCGAGGTGGCCAAACGGCAACGTCGTCTGCCCCTTTTTATGCTCGTCGGGATTTTCAGTCTTGTGGGCGCTTTCGCTACCTGGAATTCCGGCAGGAAAGATCCGGAGTACACGCCCAATCCCAAAGGGGTCGCGGCGTGGGGTGGCGTCGGTGTCGTCTGTCTGGGGCTGATGACCCTGCTCTGGCTGTTGTGACAGCCTGGTCGGCTCCTGCTTCGCTGAGCGATTCCGGTGGCGGACGGCGAGTGCGCATGGCGGGTAAGGCCGCCGTGGACTGACCGGTGGTACGCGTTACCGCCGGCCGGCCCGTCGGGTCTCCGTCAGCGCGTCCGACCAGCCCGCCGCGTAGGCGCGGGACTCCAGGGTGAGCAGTTCCTCGTACAGCCGGTCGAGGAGAGCGTCGCCGTCGGGGGCGGCGGCGTGCAGGAGGTGGGCCAGGCGGGTGTACGTGTCGGTCGGCTGCGGTGGGGAAGTGCTCGTGCCAGTGGCCATGGCGGCCTGCCTTCCGGTCTGACCTGCGGTGTTGTGGGCCGCGCCGGGTCTTGTGTGAGGTTCGTGGAGTAGGATTCGGCCGTTCTCCTGTCGGGCAAGGGAACGAATGAACTACCGGTTCCGTTAGGAACGTGAGGGCTCGTCAGGCGCTGGTCGACGGTGGCTGACAGCCGTCCGCACGCGGGGGCGTGGGGAGACTCGGAACGAGGGCAAGGCCAACGGGGTGGACGGCGTCGCGAGCAACGCGCGGAATGATCATGAGGTCGACTGGCTGGAACAGTTCGCCGATCTTCCCCACCTCATAGCCCGCGTCTCCGAACTCGTCCTCCGCCTCGGTTACGACCCCGACGAACTCGTCACCCTGCCCCGCTCCGAACTCGACCGCCGTGAGACGGCCGCCTACAGCGCCGGCTGGGCCGACGTCGTCGACGAGCAGCTCCCGGCGATCCGCCGCGCCTACGAGGAGCGGATCACCGCCGCCTACCTCCAGGGCCAGGCCGACGCCCGCACCGGCCGCCGGCCCCGCCGTGTCCGGCGGATGGATGACAGTTCGGGCGGAGATGTCATCCAGCTTCCGTACGTACCCCTGCTGCGCGCCCCGGCCGAGATGACGCGCGTCGAGCAGCGCGAGTCCGCACCGCAGGGGCGGACCGCTCCGCGGAACGGGGGCAGTCCTTTCGCGCCACCGCCTGCCGAGTCCACCCGTGACGCGCTCCTCTCCGCCCGTGAAGTGCGGGAGAAGCGGCCGCTCGCCATCGAGCACCGGCCGGTGGTCCGGCGCAACGGCCGCCCCAGCGTGCCCCCGCTCGACCTGCCCGGTGACCCGGGAGCCGCCGGGCGGGACCGGGCACGCCGTACGGACGGCCAGGACCATGACCACGACCCGGTGAGCGGCGCGCCGGACGCGGCGGACGCCACCGGTACCGACGACTCCCAGCGGCTGTCGGCCCGTGCCCGCGCCCTCGCCGACGACTTGGAGCAACGGGCGGGCGGCCGGCACCGCGACGGACAGTCGGAGGCGCCGGACCGCCGCTGAGCCCGGAGTCCGGTTCAGGCGAAGAACCGGGCCAGTTCGGCGGGGGACGGGGCCTGCGGATCGGCCCCGTTCCCCTCCCCCGCGCCCGTTGCCTGCGGGCCCGCCGGGTCCACCGGGTCCACCGGGTCCGTGTCCTCCGACCCGTCCCCCGGCCGCGGCACCGGGACCGGCGGCTCCGGCTGGTCGCCCTCCTCGGAGTTGACCGAGGCGAACATCCAGTTGGCCGCCGCGAGATGGTCCACGGCCGCAGCCAGCAGATGGTCCGTCACCGACCAGTCGGCGGCCTCGCCGTGCAGGTCGCGGTTGAGGGCGCTGTCCCGCGGCAGGTGCTTGATGAGCAGCGCGAGCCGCCTGCTGGTGAGGCGTTCGCGGTGCCAGTCGAGCAGATCCACCCCGTAGTGCCGGAGCAGATCCGCTTCGAGAGCCTCGGCGTGTTCGTCGACGAACCCGACGAGGCTCAGCCTTCCCCCAGGCCGAGCCCGGTCTCCTTGCCGTAGGCCTCCAGAATGGCGGCGATGTCCTGCATGGTGACCTCGTACTGCTCGAAGCGGGCGAACTGCTGCTCGCCCATGAGCAGGCGGAGCAACCCGTCCACGTCGTTGTCATCGAGCTTGCGCAGCGCCTTCGCGGTCGCGCGGGACAGTTCCGTGGGCAGGGTGAAACCCTCGCCGTCGAGCTCGAACGACCAGGTTCGGCCGAGGGCTTCGAGGCGCTGGGCGCGGGCCGCGTTGACGTCGAAACGGGACACAGGTGCTCCTTCGTGTGCAGGGGGTGGAGAGACAGAGGGGTGACGGGCGGGACGGTTTTGGGCCGCCCCGCCCGCCGGTGGATCAGGCCGCGGCGTACGCGCCGTCCTTCATCACGAAGCTGGCCAGCGGCGAGCCGTCCGGCGTCGCCATGGCGGTGAAGGTGATGCCGAGCTGCGCCGGAGCCTTGCGGGCCAGCTTGATGTCGTCGGCCGCGGTGACCTGGCCGCGCGGGATGCCGAAGCGGTACGTCACCGTGGTGCTGCCCGAACGGTCGGTGAACTCCAGGCCGAGCGCGTGCGGGTCGGCGAACGGGCGGTCCGCGATGTCGTACTTGTAGATGCCCGAGGCGGTGGCGCCCGCGTCGGCGACGGAGCCGCCGCCCATGAAGAACGGCAGCGTCTCCTCGTTGAACTGCATCAGCGAGAACTTCAGCGTCAGGTCCCGGTCGGAGTAGACGAAGTGCACCGGGCTGACGACCTGCCACACGTCGACCGGCTCCAGCTTGTCCTTCTTGCTGAAGGTGACGCCGTCGCCGGAGGTGTAGCCGAGGTCCTTCCAGGCCGTGCCCCAGTCGTCGGCGGAATCGGTGTCGGTGAAGGTCTCCGGGACGGCCGTACCGGCGGGGGCGATGAAGAGGCGTCCGGCGCCGGCGATACGGATCTCGGAGGTGTTGGTGCCTGCCATGCTCGTTCTCCTTGTTGAGAGGTAAGGGGAGTGGGAACTGCGGGGTGTGTCCGGTCGCCGCCGCGTGTGACGGCGGCCGGGCACGACGAAGGCCCCGCCGGGTGACGGGGCCTTCGGGTCTGTGGGGCGCCCTTCGGTGCGGGGCGCGAGGGCGGGTCAGTAGACGTCGACAGCGACCTTGAGTACGCAGACGTAGCGGTTGGCCGCGGCGTACAGGTAGTCGGGCATCCAGCGCGGGCCGTCCTGTTCGACGACGTCGGTGATGACGTTGGTGCCGAAGGTGCGGCCCGCCGCGGCGAGCAGCGCGCGCCGGCCGGTGTTGGCCAGCGTGTGCGCGGTCGCCTTGTCCGGGCCGTACACCTCCAGCTCGATCAGCGGCTCGTCGACGTGCAGTTCGCCGACCCAGGCGCCGCCGCGCCGGTTGACCAGTACGGCGGCGGCGGTGCCGTCGAAGTCGGCGGGCGGCTCGACCGCGACGAGCGCGGTGGCGAGGCCGGGGTCGTCCTCCAGGATCTCGACGACCAGCCTCTCTACTTCGATGAAGGCACTCGGGGGCGGGACGGGTGTGGTCATACCGGTTCACCTCGGGGCGGCGGGGCGCGCGGGGCGCCGGAACGGTCGGTTGGTCACGGGCTGCGGCCCGGCAAAGGCGGCGGGATCGCCGCCCGACCCTGCGGGCACAGCTCCGCCGCTGCACCAACTGTGACACGTAGCGCGCGCGCACGCAACTAAAAGGTTCAAGAGGTTGTGCCGGGCAGAGGGGAAGGGGAGGTCAGCCCGAGGTGCGCGCGGCCTCCGCCGGAGGGAGGAACTGCTCCACGACCCTCACGAACATCTCCCGCCGGTCCGCGGGCACGCCCAGCAGCTCGGCGACCTCCTCCAGCGTCGGCCGGGAGGCGGTATCCAGGTACAGGGTGACCGCGCCGGGGACCGGACGGCCGTGCGGATCGGCCAGTTCCTCCGCTGTCAGGCGCCCCGAGCGGATCAGCATGTCGCGGACGGGGACGCCCAGGACGCGCGCGAGCCGGCGTGTCGTCTCCAGGTCGGGCATGCTCTGCCGCTGGAGCAGCCGGGTCACGGCGGCGCGGTGCACCCCCGCCTCGTCGGCCACGCGTGACCTGCCGCCACCGCGCGGACTGTCGATGTCGTAGCCGCGATCGCGCATCAGGTCTTCGACCCATGCGGCGAAGGGGTCCAGGTCGGGGGTGTTCATCTCGGTCTCGCTCTCGATCGGGGGCGGCCGAAGTTTAGCGTGCTTGCGCACGCGGAATTACGCGCTCGGGCGCGAAGGTGATCGCAACAGCCCGTCATATGCCGGGCGTTCGCGTCGACTCTGCGTTACCCTGGAGATCAATTCGAACGTGAATTCGAACAGGGCGGTGAGGTCATTGACGACAATGAGCGGGCGGGGGCCGGGGGCCGGCGGTGAACGGTCGTGGTGACCGGCGGGCCGCGGGAGCGCCTTGCCGACGTGACGGCCGCCGCGGTCGCCGTCGCAGTGGAATCCGCGCAGGCCGGCCGGTACACCGGTGAGGTCGGACGCGCCTTGGCCGCCGTCGTCGGCGAGGTCGGGGCGCGGATCGCCGACGATGCCGAGGTGCGCGGTTTCGCGATGGGGTGGCAGGAGGCCGTAGCGGCGGCGCGGAGCGCCCCCGGGAGCCCCGGCCCCCGCTGACCCGCGTCCCCGGCGGCCGTACTGCTGCCGCCGGAACGCCCGTTGGCATCACGTTGAGTAACCGCCGCGCGTCGATTCACGGGCGGGCCCCTTCGGCTCCGCGCCGCACCGATCGGCCCCCGGCGGTCGCCCGCCGTTGTCCAGCACGTACAGCCCGTACGGGATACGGCCTGTACGAGACAGCCCGTACGGGGTGCAGCCCGTACGGGACACATACGCGAAGCCCCCGGTCCCCTCCGTGACTCACGGAGGGGACCGGGGGCTTCGTCCGGCGGCGCGCCGGTGCCGGCCGAGTGGTCAGCGCCGTCGCGTGGCGCGTTCCGCGGCGAAGACGTCCTCCAGGCGGTAGAGGTGCGTACGGCCCTGACGGCCGGCCGCGCTCAGGTTCCCGAGCTGGACCCACTTGCGGATCGTCGCCGGGGCGACCCCGGCCTCCTGGGCGGCGAGGACGCCGGTGACCAGCGTGGCACCGGCGGCGTACGGGCGGGGCGCGGTCGGACGCGTCATCGGGCGTCACCCGCCGGCCGCGTGTCCGGCCGCGTGCCCGGCAGCGTCAACGCCTCCCACGCCTCCCGTTTCCACAGGTGGCGGAAGGCCGGGTCGGTCGCGCAGTCGCAGTCCGGACTTCCGCACCGGCAACCGGGGTTGACGCACAGCACCGCGTCCCGGTCCGGGAAGGCGCGCAGCGACACCGAGTCGCACCACGGGCAGCGGCCGGGCAGCCGGACCATCGTCTCGGTCTCGCCCAGCGCGCGGGCGCAGCGGCGGGCCATCCGGCGCAGCTCGTCGCGGGCGTGGCGGGCGAGCACCGGGTCGGCGGCCGTCCGGCCGAGCAGCCCGCCGACCCGGACCAGCCGCTCCGGCAGGGCGGCACGGCGGGGGCGGCCCAGGCCGAGCCGGTCGTACAGCGCCTCCTCCAGCTCCACCACGCCGTCCGTGATGTCGCGCAGGGCGTCCGACACGTGCAGCCGTACCGGTGCGGCCGAGTGGCCGGGGACGGCGAGGCCGTGCTCCTTCTCGTTGCGCAGCGCCTCCTCGCGTTCCTCGCGGAGCAGGGCTGCCTGCGCGGCGCGTTCGGCGGGGCCCGGCGCACGCCGGGCGGCAGTCGTACGGCTGCCCGCCGACGGTGCCAGCTCGTCGAGCAGGTCGGGAAGCCGGCGGAGCAGGGTCGCCGCCCACAGGGCCGCGTCGCGGGCGGGAGTGTCGTCCTGGACGGCGGCGGCTGTACGCGGGGACGTGTGCTCAGTCATGACGTGGCCCTTCTTGTGCGGGAGGTGCTGGGAGGTGCGGGAGGTGCGGGAGGTGCGATCGCCGAAGGCAGACTGACAGATTGCGTGCGGGCTCGCAACTAAAAAATGACGTTGTGGCTCTGTGTGAACACAGAGGGTGGGAGGTCGTAGCTCTGACCGGCTGAACGCAGCACTTCCTCAACGGAATCTCCACATTGCGTGCGTAAAATTTAATATTCCGTGCGCGCAAGCGCGATAATCTGGTGCCCGCTGTGGAGGGAGGCGAGCGTCCATGACAGTCAGCGAACTGGAAGCGTTCACGGCCTGGATCGAAGAGGTGATCCGCCGACGGGGCTACGACATCGACAGTCCGCGCGGCGGCGGCAAGTCGCGCCTGGCCGACGAGGCGGGGGTGCACCGCGCCGCCATCACCCGGCTCCTTCAGCGCCAGAGCATGCCCGACCTGGAGACCATGCGGCGGCTGGCCCACGTCCTCGACATCCCCGTAAGGGAGATGCTGATCCGCTCCGGGCGGCTCACCGAGGAGGAACTGCCCCTGCCGTCGTCCCAGGACGGCCCCGCCCGGCCCGCCGGCGAACGGCTCACCCTGGAGGAGGCCGCCACGGCCCTCGGCATCCCGGCCGAGCAGCGCGAGATGTTCCTGCGCGTGGCCGGACAGTTCCTCCCGGCCCCGACCGACCGCGACCTCCCCACCCGCCGCACCCGCCGCGGCTGACGACCACAACCGCCGCGGCTGACGACCGCACCCGCCATGTAGAGGACGAGGGCGTCCCGTCCGCCTTCCCGGCTTTTTTACGACCTGCCCGGACGTACCGCTCCCGCGAGCCGTCCCGGTCGCGCATCATGGAGAGACTCCGCCCTCCGGGAGGTGCTCCGTGTCGCAGCCGCCGTCGCCTTCGCCGTACCCGTCCTGGCAGCCTCGGTCCGAGTCCCAGCCCCAGCCGCAGGCCCAGTCGTGGAACGGCCGGCCCCAGGCATGGAACGGTCAGGGCCAGTCCTGGAACGGCCAGAACCAGGGCCAGAGCCAGAACCAGAACCAAAGCCAGTCGGCCATGCTCGCCTCCCACGCCGACCGTGAGCGGGCCGTGGACGTGCTCAGAGCGGGGTACGGCGAGGGCCGGATGGAGCAGCCCGAGTTCGAGAAGCGGGTCGCGCGGGCGTACGGCGCGCGGACCGTGGGGGAGCTGGCCGTGCTCGTCGCCGATCTGCCGCAAGGGCCCGTGCCGCTTCTGCCGCAGGGACCCGTGCCGCTGGTCAGGGCCGCCCCGGCCGGCGCGCCGCCCGTGCCCGCGACCTTCCTGCCGGCGCCGCCGCCCACCAACGGCAAGGCCGTCGGCGCCATGGTCTGCGGCGTGCTCACGGTCGTCACCGCCGGGCTGAGCGGCATTCCCGCGGTCATCCTCGGGCACTCGGCCCGCGCGGAGATGCGGCGCACCGGCGAGCGCGGCGAGGGTATGGCCATGACCGGGGTGGTGCTGGGCTGGATGTCGGTCGCCGGGTGGGCGCTGATCTTCACGATCATCATCGCGGCGGGGCTCGCGGACGCGGTCTGAGACCGATGCCCGGCGGTGCGGGGACTTGACACGTGCCGCATAGCGATGCAGTGCGGTTCCATTTGTTTTGACCACAGCGAATGCGATAGGTACGCTCAGACCTTGTGCCTGGGGTGTGCCCTGGCTCCTGTGCGTGCCTTCAACCGCACGGGGACCACAAGCGGCCACCGCAATCCGCGACCTTGCCGCCTCGCGGCGGAGGTCCACCGGGTTCGACACACCCGACCGCGTGGGTCGGCGACGTTCCAGGTTAGCTTCACCATTCGGCACACAGAAACCGGAGAAGTAGTGCCTACGATCCAGCAGCTGGTCCGGAAGGGCCGGCAGGACAAGGTCGAGAAGAACAAG